>JAEZDL010000027.1 GCA_023418095.1 Bacteroidota bacterium | reverse complement strand
CGCTGCGCTGTTCAGCAGCTGCCAGTTCGAGAAGAGCGGAGCGACGGGTTGGAATTATAACGATTCCAAGAACGGCGGGTTCGAGAAGGCGGCTTTTGAAGAGCAGGAGACCGGGCCAGGCCTGGTGCTGATCGAAGGTGGCCAGTTCACCATGGGCCGCGTGACCGACGATCTGCGCCACGAGTGGGACAACATCCCGCGCACCGTTACGGTCTCTTCATTCTATATGGATGAAGTGGAGGTGACCAACTTCTACTGGCTGGAATACCTCTACTGGCTCGATCGCGTGTTCGCGGCGGATTTCCCAGAGATCTATAAAAAAGCACTGCCCGATACGCTGGTCTGGCGTAGCAAGCTGGCCTACAATGAACCATACGTTGAATATTACCTGCGCCATCCCTCCTTCCGTGATTATCCGGTGGTGGGCGTCAACTGGCTCCAGGCGAACGATTATTGTGCGTGGCGTTCCGATCGCGTGAATGAAGTGATCTTGATCCGTGAGGGACTTTTCGAACACTATCCCAACCAGATCAACGAAGATCATTTCACCACCGATGCCTACCTCGCCGGCCAGTATGAAAGCGGAAAGAAGGTGGATGGTGTAACCGACTTCAACCCGAACCGCGACACACGTAACGTGCGCATGGAGGATGGCATCCTTCTTCCCCGCTACCGCCTCCCGACCGAAGCGGAGTGGGAATACGCGGCTTACGGTCTTGTTGGAAATACGGTGGATGAGCGCGTGATCGAGCGCCGGATCTATCCTTGGAACGGTCACTGGGTTCGCTACGACAACCGCAAGAAAGGCGGAGCCTTCTACGGTGATTTCCGTGGCAACTTCATGCGTGGCCGGGGCGATTACATGGGTGTCGCAGGAAGCCTGAATGATAACGCCGATGTGACCTCGCCGGTGTTCAGTTACTGGCCGAACGATTACGGCTTGTACAACATGGCAGGCAACGTGAGCGAATGGGTGATGGACGTTTACCGTCCGCTGAGCCCCGAGGATGAGGATGATTTCCGTCCGTTCCGTGGCAACGTGTTCAAGACCAAAGTGCTCAACAGCGATGGCCAGATCCAGGACAAGCATGATCTGGTGATCTACGACATCGATGGCATCAAATATTTCCTCACCGAATTCCAGACCGCGATGCAATCGCGCGCCACGGAGGAGGAAGCTGCCCTGATCGATGAGCTGATCACCATCAGCGATCAATCGATCGCGCACCGTGATCAACGCAAGCACGATGCGGCCATGCAGGAGATCCAGAACATGGTGGAACGGATCAAGAGTTCCGCGATCACTTCGGATATCCAGCCTAAACTGCTGAGCGGCATCAGCGATTACCAGATGGACCAGCCCGGCGAGATCCGCTGGCGGAACGTAACGGTTGAAGAGAACATCGATCGCCGCAATTACCGCAACAGCGATAACATCGACTTCCGCGATGGCGATCTCGAGAGCAGCATCTACTACGATCAGCCCGATTTCGAAGGGAACCCGATGTACGATTGGGGAAAGACCTCGCTGGTGAACGATCGCAGCCGTGTTTACAAAGGTGCCTCCTGGGCCGATCGGATCTACTGGGCGAACCCTGGCACACGCCGCCACCTGGACGAGCGCCAGAGCACGGCCACGATCGGTTTCCGTTGCGCCATGACGCGTGTGGGCAGCCCGCGCGGCATGAACGACGACAAGAAGCGCGACAAGATCGAACGCTAGACCGACCTGATCCTGAAAGTAACTTCGGCCCCCGCCCACCAGCGGGGGCTGCTTTTTTCATGATCACGATCGAAGATCTTCATCACCGTTTCCTGCAGTGCACCGGCGCGTGTACCGATACGCGGAACATCACGAAGGGAAGCATGTTCTTCGCGCTGAAAGGCCCGAACTTCAATGCGAATTCCTTCGCAGCGGAAGCGTTGGAGAAAGGCAGCGCATTCGCCGTTGTGGATGATCCTTCAGTAGTGAAGGGAGATCGTTTTCTTCTCGTTGAAGATGTTCTTCTTGCATTGCAGGAACTTGCGCGGCATCATCGGCGCCAATTCACCATTCCGGTGATCGGGATCACTGGATCGAACGGGAAGACAACGACCAAGGAACTGATCCACGCGGTGCTCAGTTCCGATCGGGAGACGCTGGCCACGAGCGGAAATCTCAACAACCACATCGGTGTGCCGCTCACCTTGCTTCGCTTGAACGATCAGCACCAGATCGCGATCATCGAGATGGGCGCGAACAAACCGGGCGACATCAAGGAATTGGCAGAGATCGCAGAACCGACGCACGGCCTGATCACCAATATCGGAAAAGCGCATCTGGAAGGTTTTGGTGGCGTGGAAGGTGTGATCCGAACGAAGACCGAATTATTCAACAACATCCGCGATCGGAACGGGATGATCTTCGTGAACAGCGACGATCCGCTCCTGATGGAAAAAAGTGAAGGGATCAAGCGGATCACTTACGGTACCGATGATCGAGCCGAATGGCGTGGAACCACGGAAACCGGCGGCGCGTTCCTTTCCTTCACGTGGGAACACGATGCGAAGCGATCGAACAAGATCACCACGCAATTGATCGGCGATTACAACCTGATGAACGCGCTCGCGGCCGTGTGCATCGGCAGCCATTTCAAGGTACCCGGAGCCGCGATCGAAAATGCGATCGCCTCCTACACGCCGGGCAACAACCGATCGCAATTCACCGATACCGGCAGGAACCAGTTGATCCTGGACGCCTACAACGCCAACCCCAGCAGCATGAAAGTGGCGCTGGAGAATTTCGCCGCGATGAAGACCGATCGGAAAAAACTCGCGATCCTGGGCGACATGCTGGAGTTGGGTGAAGCCTCAGAGAACGAACACCGATCCGTGGTGGAACTCGCAAGATCACTTTCGATCGAAGCACATTTCGTCGGCCCGATCTTCCACGCGATCGCCGGATCGGAAAAGTCCGATCGCGATGTGAACGCAGCACTTTCCCGACTGCGCAATGAAGGAGTGAAAGATCGGCTGATCCTGATCAAGGGATCGCGCGGGATCAAGCTGGAAACCTTGGTGGAGGTTTTGTGATCGCGCTGATCGCAAGCTCTAAATTCTGAATTTTGTCCAAGTTTTGGGCGGGATCCTGTCAGGTCGTGATCCTTCGCTCCTACTCCTCTACGCCGAAGCGGCGTATTGAGGGGTATCCGCTGCGGCCACTTACGCAGATCGGGTCCTAACGCACAGTGTTCAGTTCACCGATCGATGACCGTTAAGCGCGTGAGCGCTCCGCAGTATTGCGGAGGCAGTGGAAAGCCCGGAGGCCGTGCTTTTGACGGCCGAGGACTTGCACCGAAGAGCGCGACCCGAAGGCTTTGCGAAGGGGCACGCCCAACTCCTCACTACATCAACTTCTCAACCGCCTCAACTTATTTCAGCACCCCGCGGCTGATCACGATGCGCTGCACTTCGCTGGTGCCTTCGTAGATCTGGGTGATCTTGGCGTCGCGCATCAGGCGCTCAACGTGGTATTCCTTCACGTAGCCGTAACCGCCATGGACCTGCACTGCTTCCACGGTGGTGCGCATAGCCACTTCGCTCGCGAACACTTTCGCCATCGCGCTGGCCTGATCGTAGTTGAGGTGCTGGTCCTTCAACCAGGCGGCTTTCAGGCAAAGCAAACGCGCTGCTTCTATCTCCGTGGCCATGTCGGCGAGCTTGAACGCGATCGCCTGGTGCTCGCTGATCGTTTTTCCAAAAGCCTTTCTCTCTTTGCTGTACGCGAGGGCGAGTTCGTACGCACCGCTTGCGATCCCGAGCGCTTGTGAAGCAATGCCGATCCGGCCACCACTGAGTGTTTTCATCGCGAACGTGAATCCAAAACCATCTTCACCGATCCGGTTCGCCTTTGGCACTTTCACGTCCTGGAACATCAGCGTGTGCGTGTCGCTGCCGCGGATGCCGAGCTTGTCTTCCTTCGCGCCCACCTGGAAACCGGGCATATCGCGCTCCACGATCAGGCAATTGATGCCTTTATGTTTCTTCGCCGCGTCGGTCTGCGCCATCACCAGATAAGTACTCGCGGTGCCGCCATTGGTGATCCAATTCTTGGTGCCGTTGAGGAGGTAGTGATCGCCCATGTCGATCGCGGTGGTGCGCTGGCTTGTCGCATCGCTGCCGGCCTCGGGTTCGCTCAGGCAGAACGCACCGATCTTTTCGCCTTTCGCCAGGGGAACGAGGAATTTCTGCTTCTGCTCCTCATTGCCGAATTGCTCAAGTCCCCAGCAGACAAGGCTGTTGTTCACGCTCATCACCACGCTGGTGCTCGCATCGATCTTGCTGATCTCTTCCATCGCGAGCACGTAGCTGATCGTGTCCATACCACCGCCGCCGTACTTCGGATCCACCATCATGCCGAGGAAACCGAGCGCGCCAAGCTGCTTGATCTCTTCCTTCGGGAAACGCTGCTCGCGA
This sequence comes from Bacteroidota bacterium, assembly GCA_023418095.1. GTDB lineage: Bacteria > Bacteroidota > Bacteroidia > Flavobacteriales_F > PHOS-HE28 > PHOS-HE28. Next base: position 13,241 of record JAEZDL010000027.1, on the reverse strand, counting down.
TCGCGATCGATCACGCCCGGCTTCATCACGTTCTGCGCGAAATCGCGCGCGGCATCGCGCACGGCGAGCTGTTCCTCTGAAAGTTCAAAATTCAATCCCTGGAGCGTGTCGGTAGCTTGCATGAAGATGTTCGATGACGGCACAAAAGTAGCCGATACCTTCGCCTCGTGAAAGCAACCGGAAAGACGGCTTACCGTGCGATCGGCGTAATGAGCGGAAGTTCGCTCGATGGGATCGATCTGGCCCTGTGCGATCTTCGGATCGAAGATGGGCGCTGGAAATACCGGATCGAAAAAGCGGAGACTGTCGGATATGATGATGATCTGCGATCGAAGCTGATCGCGGTGATGGAAGGAACGGCGCTCGATCTGGCGCGTCTGGATGTCGAACTGGGACGCATGATCGGCGAGACCTGCAATGAATTTTTGGCCGGTGAGAAGGCCGATCTGATCTCTTCACATGGCCATACGATCTTTCACAAACCTGATGAAGGCCTGACGACGCAGATCGGCAGCGGCGCACAGATCGCTGCGATCACCGGGATCACCACCGTTTGCGATCTGCGATCGATGGATGTGGCGCTTGGCGGCCAGGGCGCGCCGCTGGTGCCGCTCGGTGAAAAATTACTCTTTCCTGAACACGATACGTTCCTCAACCTCGGCGGGATCGCGAACATCGCCGTACATCGCGCGGATCGGTTGATCGGTTACGACATCGGGCCGTGCAACATGGCGTTGAACTTTCTGTCGCAGCTCGTGGGCAAGATGTACGATGAAGGCGGAAGGATCGCCGCCGCGGGCACAATGATCCCCGAGCTTTTCGATCGGTTGGAAGCGCTGGAATTCTATTCGCTCGCACCGCCGCGAAGTCTTGGCCGCGAATGGTTCGATGAGCAACTGGCGCCACTGATCGACGAACACAAATGGAGCATCCACGACAGAATGCGGACCGTTGCGGAACACATCGCTTCGCAGATCGCGAAGGAACTTCGGCGTCATTCAACTGGCTCTGTGATGATCACCGGCGGCGGTGCGTACAATTCATTCCTGATCAAGCAGATCCAGAAAATGAGCGGATCGAAGATCAAGCTGCCGGAAAAGGATCTGATCGAATTCAAGGAAGCCCTGATCTTCGCTTTGCTCGGTGTGCTGCGGCTTCGGGGTGAAGTGAATGTGTTGGCGAGCGTTACGGGAGCACGGGTGGGATCGGTGGGTGGGGCGGTGTATTGGGGATCTCAACACTCCGGCCATGGATAACCTTGCCGGATGGGTGAAGCTCGCAGCATTCGCGAGGGTATACTTTTGACCCCCGACCTGCGATCCGTGAATATGCATGAAGCCCTGCGCCGCTTCGAGGAGCGCGCACCCGAAATAGTTTTCGAATGGAATGATACGCCCACCGGCGCTCGCGGCTGGCTGGTGATCAACAGTCTTCGCAGTGGTGCGGCCGGCGGAGGAACGCGCATGCGCAAAGGCCTCGATCGCCGCGAGGTGGAAAGTCTTGCGAAGACGATGGAAGTGAAATTCAGCGTCGCCGGCCCACCGATCGGTGGCGCGAAGAGCGGGATCGATTTCGATCCGGCCGATCCGCGGAAGAAGGAAGTCCTCGATCGCTGGTACAAGGCGGTGATGCCGATCCTGAAGACCTACTACGGCACCGGCGGTGACATGAATGTGGATGAACTCCACGAAGTGATCCCGATCACCGAGCGCTACGGACTGCTTCATCCGCAGGAAGGCGTGGTGAACGGACATTTCGCCGCGAACGAAGAAGGAAAGCTCAAGGCGATCCAACAGTTGCGCGAAGGTGTAAGCAAGATCGTGGATGATATTGCCTATGTTCCTATTCCCGGGAAATATGCAGTGGCCGACATGATCACCGGCTGGGGCGTATCCGAGAGTGTTCGCCACTATTATGCTATCTACGGCGGTTCGGTCAGCGGCAAGCGGGTGATCGTGCAGGGCTGGGGCAATGTTGCTTCCGCCGCAGCGTATTACCTGAGCCGCGAAGGAGCGCTGATCGCCGGCATCATCGATCGTGCAGGCGGGATCATCGCGTCTGATGGGCTTGGTGCGAACGAGGTGCGCGATCTGTTCGTGAACAAGGATGGCAATCAGCTCCGATCGGATCATATGCGGCCTTTCAACGAAGTGAACGAAGAGATCTGGGATCTTGGTGCCGATGTTTTCCTGCCTTGTGCGGCAAGCCGGCTGATCACGCAAAAGCAGTTGGACCGCATGGTGGAGGCCGGCTTGCAAGTGATCTCAAGCGGTGCGAACGTTCCTTTTGCCGACAGCGAGATCTTCTATGGGCCGATCGCCGCACATGCCGATCAGAAAGTGAGCGTGATCCCCGATTTCATCGCGAACTGTGGCATGGCACGCGTGTTCGCCTATTGCATGCAACCAGAGGTGGAACTTACCGATCGCGCGATCTTCAGCGATGTGAGCGATGTGATCCGCAACGCGATCGAAAAAGTTCACCAGCGAAGTAATTCGCCCACACATATCACGCGTACCGCGTTCGATATCGCGCTCGCACAACTGAACCGATGAAATTTCAAGGAGCCCTGCTCCGTTCAATCCCAACCAAACGAACCAGATGCGTCTTCCGCTCTTCACCCAGATCCAGGACAATGTGGATGCCGCCCGCCAGGCGCTCTCCGATACCACTGCCACCGCCGGCACCACCGAGCCGGTGATCGAAACGATCTCGATCTGGCAGCTCATTGTTGACGGTGGCTGGTACATCATGGGGCCGCTCGGCATCATGTCCATCATCGCGATCTACATCATCATCGAGCGTTCGCTCGCGATCCGCCGTGCGAACAAGGAAGAGAAGGATTTCATGAACAAGATCCGCGATTACATCCACGAGGGCAAGATCGATAGCGCACGCAACCTGTGCGCTCGCAGCACCACACCGATCGCTCGCATGCTCGATAAAGGGATCGGCCGGATCGGCAAACCGATGAAGGATATCGAAGTGAGCATCGAGAATGCCGGAAAGCTGGAGATCTATGAACTAGAGAAAGGTCTTTCCGTACTTGCCACCATCGCCGGTGCCGCGCCCATGCTGGGTTTCCTTGGAACGGTGATCGGTATGATCGTTACGTTCCATACCATGAAGATCAGCGGGGCCGGTGTTGAGATCAGCGCACTTTCCGGTGGTATAATGCAGGCGATGGTGACCACCGTGGCCGGTCTTGTGGTGGGTATCATCGCGTACATCGCGTACAATACGCTCGTCTCACGCGTTAATAAGGTCGTGCAGAACATGGAGGCGCATACGATCGCCTTCATGGATGTGCTGGATCAACCTGCCAAATAGATCACCATGGCGCTCCGAAGCACACACAAGGTCGACGCGGGGTTCAACATGAGCTCCATGACCGATCTGGTCTTCCTGCTGCTGATCTTCTTCGTGATCGTAAGCACGCTGGTAAGCCCGTACGCTCTTCCGGTGGATCTGCCCAAGAGCGCGAACAAAACGCAGGAGAAACCTAAAGTTTCCGTGCGGATCGATGCTGAACAGAACTTCAGTGTGAACAACAGCAAGATCGAACCGCTCGATCTGGAAGGTGTACTGAAGGATGAAATGGCGAAACATCCCGCCGATCAGGCGATCGTGATGCACGTGGACCAAAAGGTGCCCACCGGGGTCACCGTGAGCGTTCTCGATATCGCGAAGCGCAATCGTTGGCGGATCATTCTTGCCACGAAGCCTGAATAGCATCGGCACGTGATCTGAAAAGATGACAGCAGCATGAGCACACTGGCCCTGGAACAGCAACGCGATCGGCGCACCAGCGCGATCCTCACCGTGCTGTTCCATATCGCGATGATCGTGCTTTTCCTGTTCTTCGGCCTGAAGCAGCCCGATCCATTGCCGGAGGAGACCGGGATCGAAGTGGCCATGGCGGATTTCGGAACAAGCCTCACAGGAAGCGGCAACATCGAAACACCCAACCCGGGTGAACAACAGTCCGCCGCAGCGGCCGTGAACGCAGCACAGGAAACTCCGGAAGAAGTCGCCACCGATGATGAAAGCGATGTGGCGGTGACCAAGCCTGAAAAGCCGAAGAAACCGAAACCGCAGACCGATCCGAAGCCGAAACCCGAACCGGAAAAACCGAAAGAACCAACGATCAACGACAAACTTGCGGAGGCCTTGAACTCCTGGGGAAAGGGTGGCGGTGGCGGCGGTGAAGGCACATCCAACGATGCGGGGAACGCTGGCGTGGAAAGCGGAAAACCAGATGGCCTTGGCACTTTCCACGGCGATGGCTGGTCGATCAACCTTGGCGGCCGTGGCCTGGTGAAAGGCCCGAACATCACCGATCGGCCGGCGATCGAACGCCGATCCATTGTTGTGATCACCATCAAAGTGGATCGCCAGGGAAAAGTGACGAGCGCTTACGAGAACCTTACCAAGAGCAACACCACGAGCCAGGTGCTCTTCAACATCGCTAAGAAGGCCGCGCGGCAGGCGTCGTTCACCGTGAAGGCGGATGGACCTTACGAACAGCAGGGCGAAATGACCTTCATCTTCGATCCGCAGTAGCGTGAATTACGAGGAAACGCTGGCGTACCTGTACGCGCAGCTTCCCATGTTCCACCGGATCGGAAAGGCAGCGTACAAGGCCGATCTTTCGAACACGCATGCGCTTATGGAGATCCTCGATCATCCGGAGCGTGGCTTGAAATGCGTGCATGTCGCCGGAACCAACGGAAAGGGAAGCACGAGCCATTTGATCGCGAGCGTTCTGCAGGAAGCTGGATACAAGGTCGGGCTTCACACTTCACCGCATTTGAAGGATCTGCGGGAACGTTTCAAGATCGATGGTGAAATGATACCGGAAGGAACAGTGATCGCTTTCGTGGATCGGTTCCGATCGCGATTCGAACCTGTGCAGGCATCTTTCTTTGAATGGGGCGTGGCCCTTGCGCTTCACTATTTCCGCAACGAAAAGGTCGGCATCGCAGTGATCGAAACAGGGCTCGGCGGAAGACTCGATAGCACCAACGTGATCACTCCCGAAGTGAGCGTGATCACCAACATCGGGTGGGATCATGCGGATCTATTGGGCGGATCATTGGAAGCGATCGCAGGGGAAAAAGCTGGGATCATCAAACCAGGGATCCCGGTCGTTATCGGTGAAGCTGAAGGATCGATCGCAGAGGTTTTCCTGCAAAAAGCAAAAGAGGTTGGCGCGCCGATCACCTTCGTGGATCAAGCATCTGCCCTCCCCTTCCCGATCGGATTGATCGGCGAGCACCAACAGCGAAATGCAAGAACGGCGTTGCAGGCATTGAAGGAACTTCAAAAGAAAGGTTGGAAGATCACTGATGATCATATCCAATTGGGATTGCAGAATGTGATCGGCAACACCGGTCTCATGGGCCGCTGGCAGCAGCTTTCCGATCGGCCGCGCACTTTTGCAGATGTCGCGCATAATGTGGATGGCATTCGCGCGGTGATGACCTTGATCAATGAACAGAAGTTCGATCGGCTTCACATCGTGATCGGTACCGTGAACGACAAGGACTTGGGCCGTATGTTGAAGGAACTGCCACGGCAGGCGGTCTATTACTTCTGCAAGGCGGACATTCCACGCGGACTGTCGGCAGCCGATCTGAAAGAACAAGCCGCGCGATCCGGCTTGATCGGTTCTGATCATTCAAGTGTAAATGCCGCATATTCAGCTGCCCAGGCTGCAGCCACCGGGGGCGATCTGGTGCTGGTGACAGGAAGTGTTTTCGTAGTTGCTGAAGTTCTTTAGCACCGATCGGATCCTTTGCTATATTTGCCGCCCGTTCGGGAGCATAGCTCAGCTGGTTCAGAGCATCTGCCTTACAAGCAGAGGGTCCTTGGTTCGAATCCGAGTGCTCCCACAAACCCGGTCAAGTTGACCGGGTTTTTTCATTTGTCATGTTCCCGGTACTTCCAGTGCCGAACTTTGTCCATGGATCGCTCATCGATCCAGAGAGAAATGCAAGAGGCATCGTTGGTCCTGGTGAATGATCGCGACGAAGAGGTAGGCACCATGGGCAAGCAGGAGGTCCATGAAAAAGGTCTGTTGCACCGCGCGTTCTCCGTGTTCATCTTCAATGGAAAGGGTGAATTGCTCCTGCAACAGAGAGCGTTCACGAAATACCATAGCGCAGGCCTTTGGACCAACACGTGCTGCAGCCATCCGAAACCGGGCGAACCTGTCAAAGCGGCAGCGCAGCGCCGGTTAAGGGAGGAAATGGGTCTGGAGGCTGATCTGGAGCACAAATTCAGCTTCATCTATCGCGCTGAATTCGACAATGGATTGATCGAGCACGAATTCGATCACGTGTTCTTTGGCTGCTCGGATGCTATGGTTTCACCTGATCCAGAAGAAGTTGCGCAATGGCGCCCGATCACCATCGATGCTTTGGATGACAAGCTCCGGACCGAACCTCATCTATTCACAGCCTGGCTGATCGATTGCTGGCCACGCGTAAAGGAAGCATGGGTAAAAGGCTGTTGAATGGCATTCAGTAAGGCCTGAACACTCAATCGTAATATCTTGACATACAATTAGTTATATAGGCAATAGCATTTATTTTCCCAGTTAATTTATGTGAAACATTAGTTCATTCGCCGGAAAACGGCAAACTATGTGCGCTCAATGGTCGTTCACGAATTAGCCAAATGATCAATTCATTGATCGCCAAGCTTCTGAACTGGATCACATACAACCTAATCGCATAAACAGACATGCCTCGCAAAAAGAAAGCTCTCGTGCTCACCCAGCCGATCAAGGAAGGTGTGAAGGAGATCAAAGTTCGTTTGGATGCCCGTACGATCATCACCCTTACCAGCAAAAAGGCCCTCGAGTTCTGGAAGCAGCGCTATCCGAAGCTCGAAGTGATCGGCTGATCGCATCCGAGGAACGTACCCTGCCGGAAGTTGTTGCGAACGCGCACGCTTCCGGCACTTCTTTTTCAGTTCATCCCGCGCGTAACTTGCAGCGTTCGAAATGCAGGTGGAAGAGATCGCACGCGAGATTCAGCCTGGCGGGAAAGTGATCCTGCGTGATCCAACCTGCAGCTTCACCTATGAAAGGCCGCGGCCGGGAAAGTTGATCGTGACCGTGAACGGTTCCGATCAAGGGCAATTCGGCACCAGCACGATCGATGAGATCCTGCTCGCGATCAAGCGCGAAGGGCCGATCGAACTTTTCGTGGACGCACGCCAGGCCCGATCGATCTCCGTTCATGTAAGTGAGGATTGGACGAGGTTCTTCACATTGAACCGATCGATGCTTCGCCGCGTGCATGTGCTCGTTGCTTCGGAATTCATCCATCTCACCATTTCCATCGCGAAGCATCTTTCCGGTACCGGCGACCTCATCCGGATCCATACCAGAGTGGAGGACCTTGCCGCGGCGATCGAACGGTAGTCTGCCTTCAGCTCATGTATTTGTAGTAGACCACGCCAAGCGGCGGAAGTTTCAGTTCCAACACCTGGTCGCGTCCGTGCAGTTGATCGGCGATCGTATGCAAGGATCCACGATCATCGAAACCCGATCCGCCGAAGCGCGCCTCATCGCTGTTGAGGATCTGCTCCCACCGCCCTGCCCGGGGCACGCCCATGCGGTAATGATGATGCACCACCGGAGTGAAGTTGCAGATCACAAGGATCATCTCATTTTCGCCATGTCCGCGACGCACGAAGCTCACCACGCTGTTGTGCTCATCGCGGTAGTCGATCCACTCGAAACCACGCGGATCGAGATCGATGGAATGAAGCGCAGGTTCGCGTTGATAGATCGCGTTCAATTCCTTGATCAGGTGCTGAACACCGGCGTGCGGACCGTACTGCAACAAGTGCCAGTCAAGGCTGCGATCGTGGTTCCATTCATTGTGCTGCGCGATCTCGCTGCCCATGTACAACAGTTTCTTGCCCGGATGCGCGAACATGTATGCGAAGAGCAAACGAAGATTCGCGAATCGTTGCCATTCATCGCCAGGCATGCGCGCGATCAGGCTGCCTTTGCCATGCACCACTTCATCATGCGAAAGCGGAAGCATGAACCGTTCGCTGAACGCATAGATGATGCTGAAGGTGATCTCGCCCTGGTGATGCCTTCGGTGGATCGGATCGCGGCCGAGATATCGCAGCGTATCGTGCATCCAACCCATCATCCATTTCAGGTCGAAACCGAGCCCGCCATGCTCCGATCCTCCTGTCACGCCTGGCCATGCAGTACTTTCCTCGGCGATGGTGATCGCGCCCGGCTGGTGCGTATGCACGGCATGGTTAAGGTCCTTCAATAACGAGATCGCTTCGAGGTTCTCGCGGCCGCCATGTTCGTTGGGGATCCACTCCCCTTCCTTCCGGCTGTAATCCAGGTAGAGCATGGAAGCCACGGCATCCACACGAAGGCCATCAACGTGATATTTATCGAGCCAGAACAGCGCATTGCTGATCAGGAAGGATCGTACTTCGTTGCGGCCATAATTGAAGATGTAACTGTTCCAATCCGGATGGAATCCTTTGCGCGTGTCGGCATGTTCGAAGAGATGCGTTCCGTCGAAATAGATCAATCCATGTTCATCCGAAGGGAAGTGTGAAGGCACCCAATCCATGATCACCCCGATCCCGTGCTGATGCAATACATCGATCAGGTGCATGAGGTCCTGTGGCGATCCATACTGGCTCGCGGCGGCGAAATATCCGGTGATCTGGTAACCCCAGGATCCATTGAACGGATGGTACATCACCGGCATGAACTCCACGTGCGTGAAGCCCATCTCCTTGAGGTATGCCGGCAATTCCCCGGCGAGTTCGCGGTATGTGAGCGGCCGGTCGTGATCTTCCGGCTTCCGGCGCCAGGAGCCCACATGCATCTCGTAAACGCTGATCGGCCCGCCGATCGAATTGCGCCGATCGCGATCGTCCATCCATTCGCCATCGTGCCATTCATAGCGCATATGGTTCACCACGGAAGCGGTCTGTGGCGGCATTTCGCGCGCGAACGCGAACGGATCGCTCTTCTCCACATGGTACATATGGTCGCGCGATCGGATGTGGTATTTGTAGATCATCCCCTGATCAACACCGGGAACGAAACCTTCCCAGATCCCCGATCCATCATCACGCACTTCCAACGCGTGATCATCGCGATCCCAACCATTGAAATCGCCCATCACGGAGACGCTCTCGGCATTGGGCGCCCACACGGCGAAGATGGTCCCCTGCACGCCCTTGTGCTCGAACGGATGTGCACCGAGCTTCTCATACAACCGGTAATGCCGGCCTTCACGGAACAGGTGGATATCAAGATCGGTGAGCAGGCTTACGCCGTGTACCACGTTCCCCCGATCGGATCGCTGGATCGAAGGTGAGGTCGATCGTTCCTCGGTCTCACCAGGGATCACCGGTGGAGGCACCGGCCCGGTGGTTACGGTTGAAGCACCCCCGGACTTCGGCTGCGGATGCGGTGTTTCATGTTCCGGATCCACGCGATCGGTCTGTTTCGATGGTTTCCTGGCCTCGTTCGGTTCGGCCCCATGTTGATCGGGCGATCGGCCGGAAGGGAGGTATTCCGCCGCGCCCGTTGAAGTTCCTTCTGTGCCCACCGGCTTCTCCACCGATCGCGATGGCACGGCGGAACGCCTGGAACTTCCCCGGCCTTTCACGCCTGCGGGCGGTACTTTTTCAGGTGCCGGCGGCGCATCCTTTCGTTCGCGTGCTTCTTCTTCGGTAAGGCTCATCTGCCCGCTCTTGCCAGCGCTCTTGCGCGGGGCCCTTTTCGCGGGCGCCTTCTTTCCGGCACTCTTCGATCCGCTCGTGGATGCACCACCGTTGAGGCCGGCGGCCGCATCATCCATCCCCATATCGTTTTCCGCGCTCGTGCGCGGGGCGTTCTTCTTCCTAGCCATTTTCAAGATCCCTCATTATGTGTTTGATCCCCCGTATCGGTATCAATACCCGATCGGGCCGGTTGTTGAGCTCGTAGCCGAGCTCGTAGATCGCCTTCTCCAGGAGGAAAGTGTCCATCAGGATCTGCAGATCTTCCCTTGTGGTGGGCAGTATGTCCGATCCAGCCGTGATGCTCAGGTACGCGTGCATGAAGAATCCGCTCGCGTAATGGAACCATTGCTCGGCCATCTTCTCCAGCGACTGCATGTCCTCCCTGCGCACAACGTCCTGCTCGAACAAGGCGCTGTAGACGGCATAATGGAAGGATCGGATCATGCCGGCGACATCGCGCAACGCGGATCGCTTCAGCCTTCGTTCACTGAACGATCGCGCCGGTTCGCCTTCGAAATCGATGATGAAGAAATCCCTGCCATCGAAGAGCACCTGGCCGAGGTGATAATCTCCATGCGTGCGGATCTTGAGCGTATCGATCTTGTGCTTGAAGATGTCCTTGAACTTGGTGAGCACGTCGGCGCGCATCTTCAACACTTCCTCCGCTTCTTCGCGAACACTCTCCGGAAGCGAGGCCAGATGCTGTTTCAGCAGATCGAAATTGCTGCGAACGAGCGAGGTGAGCGAAGAGTATAGCGATCGCTGGTAATGGAGCGAATATTCCTCCGGTGCGAAATCCGGATGATCGATCGCGGAGCGCAGCGCGAGATGCATTTCGGCGGTGCGCTTGCCGAGCAGTTCCAAACGTTGAACGTGGGCACCGCCCATCTGCAGTTGCACGGCCTCGGGGATCTGTTCGAACGGTAACGGTTCCAGCAGCGATCCAACGGTAGGCTGCGGTTCGTAAGGTTCAGCCTTCAAATGCTCGTAACGCCGGCGAAGCGAATCCATCATGTAGTTCCAGGCATCGCCCTGGTTCGGCACCAGCTCCTGCATCATTACCAGCACCATCGGTGCCGACCGCGGTTCACGCAGCTCGATGGACCCCAGGTAGCGCGGCGTGTTCACGAAGCCGACCTGCTCGGTGAGCATCTGCACCACTTCCACATCGGGGTTCATGGAACGATCAAGCTTCCGGTACACTTTCAGGAAGAAGTCGTTGCCATAAACGATCGACGTATTGCTCTGTTCGGCTGAAAGGATCTTCGATCCGGTGTGCGGTGAATTCTTCAACCGTGAAGCAACGTTCTTCGATCCATGCCCGACGAGCTCGCCTTTGTCCAGCTTGATGGATCGGCGCTTCGCGATCAACGAGAGCAATTCCTGCCGCAGATCCTCGCTGTAAAGCGCATCGTAGATGATCCCCTGCACATCGTTCCCATGGGCCCGTGCGATCACGCTGGCCGGATGTTGTTCGCGCAACTCCCTTTCCTCATCGCCGGTGGCGATCGCGATCGGCAACTGGTAGATCTCGGGAAGACCGTCGTTGTAATTCACCTCGATCAGCAGCCAGGATGCATGCTTCCTCCCCATCGGGAACGGCATCGACCGTATGATCTCCACCCGCTGGATGTTCCGTGCCTTTCCACCGAACCAACGCCGCTGGCGCATGTAAGCCGGAAGCACGTGGGTTTCCAGTTCGCGTACCATCTTCGCATCGAGCGGTGACTTCAGGTCCGCGGCTGATAGTTCAAGTTGGCGTTCCGATCCGGGCTGGTCCGCTGCGCTACCCTGTTTCTTCAATTCGAGCCAGTAGTAGCCATGGCCACTGAGCGTGAACATGTACGGCTCCGTTTTGATCGCGGGGAATTTGTTGCGCGAGAACACTTCCATCGGCACGTGGCCGGCGTATTCCTCCAATTCCAGTTCGGCGAACTCGGGGAATCGCGAAAGATTGCAGATCACCAGGATCGTTTCGTCCTCGTATTCACGCAGGAATGCGAGCACCTTTGAATTGGCTGGTGAGAGAAAGCGGATGCTTCCACGGCCGAACGCCTTATAGCGTTTGCGCATGTTGATCACGCGCCGCATCCACCAGAGAAGCGAGTTGCTGTTGTGGTTCTGCGTCTCCACGTTCACCGCCTCGTACTTGTACTCCGGATCGATGATCAGCGGCAGGTAGAGTTTCTGCGGATTGGCGGTGGAAAAGCCTGCGTTGCGATCGTCGTTCCATTGCATCGGTGTGCGCACGCCGTTGCGATCACCGAGATGGAAGTTGTCGCCCATACCGATCTCGTCTCCGTAATAGACCACCGGTGTGCCGCGCATGCTGAATAGAAGCACGTTCATAAGCTCGATCTTGCGCCGGTCGTTGTTGAGCAGCGGCGCGAGCCGATGCCTGATCCCGATGTTGATCCGCGCCATGGGATCCTTCGTGTACACCTTGTACATGTAATCGCGCTCCTCATCGGTCACCATCTCGAGCGTGAGCTCATCGTGGTTCCGCAGGAACATCGCCCACTGGCACGTTTCAGGGATCTCGGGCGTTTGCGAAATGATATCGATGATCGGGTACCGATCTTCCATCTTCAGTGCCATGAACAAGCGCGGCATGATCGGGAAGTGATAGTTCATGTGGCACTCGTCACCTTCACCGAAATACGACGCGGAATCCTCCGGCCACATGTTCGCTTCAGCGAGAAGCAATTTGTTCTGCCATTTCCGATCGACGTGCGCCCGCAATTTCTTCAGGAACGCGTGCGTCTCCGGAAGGTTCTCGCAATTGGTGCCATCGCGCTCGAAGAGGTATGGAACCGCATCCAGCCGGAAGCCATCCACACCGGTCTCGAACCAGAAATCGAGCACTTTGAAGACTTCCTTCTGCACATCCGGATTGTCGTAGTTCAGATCGGGCTGATGGGAGAAGAAACGGTGCCAGAAGTATTGCCCGGCCACCGGGTCCCACGTCCAGTTGCTCGGTTCGGTATCGGTGAAGATGATCCGCACATCCTTGTATTTCTTGGGATCATCGGTCCATACGTAATAGTCGCGGTGCTTCGATCCCTTGGGTGCGCGCCGCGCACGCTGGAACCACGGATGTTGATCGGAAGTATGGTTCAACACCAACTCTGTGATCACCTTCAACCCGCGGCGGTGCGCCTCCTTCACGAACAGCTTGAAATCCTGCATGTCGCCATATGAAGGATTGATGCTGTAGTAATCCGCGATGTCGTACCCATCATCGCGCAACGGCGAAGGATAGAACGGCAGCAGCCATATCGCGGTGACACCCAGGTCTTCCAGGTGATCGAGCTTACGCATCAAACCCTTGAAATCACCTATTCCATCGCCATCCGAATCCTTGAAGGCCTTGATATGGAGTTCGTAGATGATCGCATCCTTGTACCAATGGATATTATCGTCCAGCATGTTCTTCTTACCTGCATAAAAGT
>JAEZDL010000174.1 GCA_023418095.1 Bacteroidota bacterium | reverse complement strand
TTGCCGATCCGCTCCGTTTCCTCGATCTCCATCATGTCCGATCCATCAACGGAAAGCACATTGCCTTTGAAGCGCACGAGATCATCTTCGATCACCGCTAGCGCTCCGATCGGGCTGGAGCAACCGCCGTGCAGATGGCGGAGGAAATCCCGCTCGATCGCGGTGCAGAGCGCGGTACCGGCATGATCGATCGGAGCCAGCATTTCGCCGATCTTGCGATCATCCTTCCGGTACACGATCACGATCGCTCCTTGCGATGGCGCGGGCAGCATCCAATCCAGTTCGATCGCACCGGCCGGCCGCACACCGGCACGCTCCAGACCGGCCGCGGCCATGATAATGCCGTCGTATCCGCCTTCGCTCAATTTGCGCAGACGGGTATCCACGTTGCCCCGCAGGTCCTTCAATCGATGTGTTGGATGGCGGCGGATCCATTGTGCGCGGCGGCGGATGCTGCTCGATCCGATCACCAGATCATTATCGGTCACGGAAACGCCTTCGCGCAGTAAAAGCAGATCGGCTGTCGGTCCGCGTTGGAGAACAGCGCCGATCGCGATCCCGTTGGCGAGTTGCGTGGGCACATCCTTCAACGAATGCACCGCGATGTCCACCCGTTCGCCGAGCAGCGCACTGTCCAACGATCGGGTGAAGATCCCCTGCACGCCCATCTCGTAGAGCGGCGTCACCAGATCAATGTCGCCTTCGCTCTTCACCGGCACCAGTTCGCAGGAATGGCCGAGCGCTTCGAGCTTTTCCTTCACCAGGGAAGCCTGCCACAGCGCCAGACGGCTGTCGCGCGTGCCAATGCGCACGGATCGAATGTCGGTTGAACTGCTCACGCGTTGATCTCCTTGCGGACGATCCGATCGCTATGGAACTGGTATGGCGAAGGTTCGGCCGGCAAGTGAACGATGAAATTACATGCGTTCGCGGCCGTGATGTATTCATTGATCGCCCGGATATAGTCGCACCCGTGACCATCTCCGCGCCGCATCGCCACCGCAAGACCTTTCATCACATCCTTGATCCGTTGGTGCGAATCGGGATCGGCGAATGAATTGCGCGCGTGGATCGTTTCGAGCTTGCGTTTCACATCGGCGAGCAGGCCAAAGCGTTCGCGCAAACGGCTCCATTCCAGGAATTCATCCACCGCCGTGGCTATCATGCCCAACGCCACCGGCACCTGTTCGCTACGCTGGCGTAAGGTGGCATCGGTGATCCGCGAGATCTTGTCCACGTTCAATAGAGTGCGTGAGGGCAGTTCACCGATCGCTGGATCGATGTTCTCCGGCATGCCCAGATCGAGCAGCCATTGTTCCTTTTCACCACCGATCATTTCAGCGTGTATGATCGGAGAGGTCGCGTTGGTTGCAGCGATGATCACATCAGCTTCCCTCACCGCTTCGGAAAGTCCGGCGTAAGGCCTTGCCTTCATCCCGCAACGGCCGGCAAGTTCGATCGCCCTTTCATCGGTGCGGTTCAGCAAAGTGACATTCCTGCAACCGAGATGCTCCACCAGGTGCAGACATGCACTGCGCCCCATCTTGCCAGCACCGATCACCACGACCCCACGATCCTGGATCGCAGGAACATCCTCCAGATACCGCACGGCGGCGAATGCCACCGAAACCGTGCCTTTGGTGATGGACGTCTTGTTCTTGATGAGCTTTGAAACTCGAAGCGACTCGTTGAGCAATCGCTCCATGAACGGTCCCGCACCACCGCGTTCCTTCGCGAAACGCGCCGCGGCCTTTATCTGGCCCACGATCTCGTAATCCCCCAGCAATTGCGAATCGATCCCGGCTGTTACCTGGAAGAGATGGTCCACCGCTTCACGGCCCTGGCGTACCTCGGCGATCGGTTTCAGCAGATCCACATCCTGCGCACATTCGGCGGCCATGGCACGCAGAAGCAACTCGGGCCCATCGGCCAGTGCGTACAGTTCGGTGCGGTTGCAGGTGGAAAGCACGAAGATCTCGGCGAGGCCATACCGATCGGCGTTCTCAAGGAGCGAAGCATACCGATCGGGACCCAGGCTGAAGCTTCCGCGCAGAGAGACATCGGCATTCCGGTAGCTTACGCCCACCATGAAGAAGCGGCCAATGCCAGTGGAAAGAGATTCGGCTACGCGCGTATCCATTTCGGACCGCAAGGTTAGAGCGCAGTTGAAAGGTGGCTGTCATGGAATTGTCCGAACCGGGCAAACCTGACCACGATCAGGAAATTCCGGAGCACGAACGGGACGCCAGTATCTTTGCCGCTTCGTAAAAAAATGAAGCACGGGATCGTTCTGATGAACCTCGGCTCGCCGGAAACCACCGGGGTGGCTGATGTTAGGCGTTACCTGAATGAATTCCTGATGGATGAACGGGTGATCGACATTCCTTACTGGAAGCGAACACTGTTGGTAAAAGGGATCATCACGCCGTTCCGAGCGCCGAAAAGTGCCCATGCGTACCGCCAGGTCTGGACCGATGAAGGATCACCGCTGATCGTGCACACGAAGAAATTGCGGGATGCGGTGCAGAAGCTGGTGCCCGATCCGATCGCGATCGCCATGCGTTACGGGAAACCCACGCCGGGCGATGCTTTTCGTGAATTATTACAGAAGCAGCCCGGATTGGAGGAAGTGACCGTTGTGCCGCTCTATCCGCATTTCGCTCGGAGCAGTTACGGAACTGCGATGGAGCATGCACGCGATCATCATCAGAGGGGGAAATTCCGATTCAAGCTGCGTTTCGTGGAACCGTTCTACAATGAACCAGGCTATATCGCCGCACTTTCCGATCGGATCAAGCCATTCCTTTCAGAGGGGAAAAAGCATTTGTTGTTCAGCTATCATGGCGTACCTGAGCGGCATGTGCGCAAGGATGATATCACTGGATCGCATTGTTTGAATTCGCCGGATTGTTGCAGCAGGCCTTCGCCCGCGCACCAATTCTGTTACCGTCATCATTGTTTTCGCACTACTGCATTGGTAGCCGAAAAGTTGAAGCTTGAAAAAGGATCTTACAGTATTTCTTTCCAATCCAGACTTGGTCGCGATCCCTGGTTGAAACCATTCACCGATCATCGTTTGGCGGAATTACCGAAGGAAGGCGTAAAGGATCTATTGATCGTAAGTCCGGCGTTCGTGAGCGATTGCCTTGAAACGCTTGAGGAATTGGGCATGCGCGGCCGGGAGATCTTCTTGGAGAACGGCGGATCGGATTACACGCTGATCCCGTGTTTGAATGAGCAACCGCAATGGGTTAAAGTGCTTGCCGGGTATGTGAAGCAACCGGTTTCCGCCGATCGATAGATGCTCTACCTCAAGGCATTGCACATTATTTTCGTGGTCACCTGGTTCGCCGGATTGTTCTACATGCCGCGCCTGTTGATCTATTCCACCGAGGCTGCAGATCGGCCGGAGAGTGAACGAAAAGTGCTCCGCGATCAATTCGCGATCATGATGAAACGGCTCTGGTTCGGGATCACCTGGCCATCGGCCATCATTACGCTGATCTTCGGGCTGGCGCTGCTTTTTCACGGCGGATGGTATCGTGTGCTGTTCACTGAAGCAGGCACCTGGATCACGATCAAACTGTTCCTGGTGATCGGCCTTTATGGTTATCATTTCTTCATCCACCGGATCACAAAGGAGATCCTCCGGAACGAATTCCGGCTGAGTTCCTACTCGCTTCGGATCTGGAACGAAGTGGCCACCGTCTTCCTCATTGCGATCGTGATGCTGGCTGTAGTGCGGCAGGCGATCGGGATCGTTTGGGGCCTGGGTGGGCTGCTGGCACTGATGATCGTACTGATGACGGCGATCGCGATCTACCGGCGCACGCGCCATCGCAATTCGGCGTAGCCATCTTCGTAACTTTGTGAAGATGGAATTCTTCGCGCCATACATGGATCGGATCACCGAGCTGTGCCGCAAGCACAAGGTGCGATCGCTTTATGCGTTCGGATCGGCAGCGAAAGGAACGATCGGTCCGCAAAGCGATGTGGACCTGGTGGTTGACATTCCGATCGAGGATCCGTTCGAATTCTCAAGTAATTATTGGACTTTGGAGGAGGCTTTTCAAGACCTTTTTCGCCGACCCGTGGATCTGCTTTCGCTCCGTGCGATAAAGAATAAATATTTCAGGGAGGATCTGAATGCGGGAAAACTGAAGCTCTATGAGGCCTAGGGAACTCGCATTCCTGGAAGAGATCAGAAGGGCGAATACCGAGATCGAGGAATTTGTGAATGCGGATGATTTCCAGCAATATCTGTCTCACAGACCTTCACAATTGATCGCAGAACGTCTTTGGATCGTTATCGGAGAATCAGCATATAAGGTCAAAAAGTTCAAACCTGATCTTTTGCAGAACGTCGATAAGATGATCGGTCTAAGAAATCGCGTGGTGCATGATTATGCGACCATCGATCATGCGAATGTTTTCGTGATCTTGAAGGAACACCTGCCCATCTTGAAGCAGGAAGTCGAAGAACTGCTTCGCTTACATGGATAACACGAACAACATATCAGCCGCCACGGCGATCGAACCGATGCGGATCGATCTGGAAGCGGAGCGCGCCGAGATCCTGCGCCGTTACCGTGGACTGCTCCGTGCGATACGCGGTGATCGTACCGTAGAAGAAAGCCGCATGATCCGCAAGGCGTTCAACATCGCTGTTGAAGCACACAAGGATCAGCGGCGAAAGACCGGTGAGCCGTACATCTACCACCCGATCGCTGTAGCGCGGATCTGTGCCGAAGAGATCGGGTTGGGAGCGACAAGTGTAGCTGCTGCGCTACTGCACGATACAGTAGAGGATACCGATCTCACGCTGGATGATGTTCGCGATCTGTTCGGTGCCACGGTCGCCACGATCATCGATGGCCTCACGAAGATCAGTGGCATGCAGATCACCACCGACAGCGTGCAGGCGGAGAACTTCCGAAAGGTGCTGCTCACGCTGGCGCAGGATGTTCGCGTGATCCTCATCAAGCTCGCCGATCGGTTGCACAACATGCGCACGTTGGAGAGCATGGCGCGTGAAAAACAACTGAAGATCGCGAGCGAGACCATGTTCCTTTACGCACCGCTCGCACACCGATTGGGGCTGTATTCGATCAAGAGCGAACTGGAGGATCTTTCCCTCAAATTCAAGGAACCTGCGATCTATGAGGAGATCAGCAGCAAGCTGAAGAAGGGCGAAGCGGTACGCAAAAGGTTCATCAGCCGGTTCGTGCTGCCGATCCGCGGATCGCTCGAGCGCGAAGGATTCAATTACGAGATAAAAGGCCGGCCAAAAAGCGTGCACAGCATCTACAACAAGATGCAGAAGAAGCACGTCACGTTCGAGGAAGTGTACGATGTGTTCGCGATCCGCATCATCATCGATTCCACGCCCGAACTGGAAAAGGCCGATTGCTGGAAGGTATATTCGATCGTGACCGACCATTACCAGCCGAGCCCCGATCGGCTACGCGATTGGATCAGCCTGCCGAAAGCCAACGGTTACGAAAGCCTTCACACCACGGTAATGAGCCCTGGCGGCCGTTGGGTTGAAGTACAGATCCGCAGCCGCCGCATGGACGAGATCGCCGAGATGGGCCTCGCCGCCCATTACAAGTACAAATCGGAGGACGAACATTCCAGCGCGCTGGACAACTGGTTGAACCGGATCCGTGAAGTGTTGGAGGATCCCAGCACCGATGCGCTCGATTTCGTGAACGATTTCAAGCTGAACCTGTTCAGTGATGAGATCGTGGTGTTCACCCCGAAAGGGGAAATGCGGAACCTGCCCTTCGGAAGCACCGCGCTCGATTTCGCCTTCGACATACATACGCACATCGGCAAGCAGTGCATCGGCGCGAAAGTGAACCACAAATTGGTGCCTTTGAGCCAGCCGCTGCGCAGCGGCGATCAGGTGGAGATCATCACCAGCCGCAAACAACAGCCCAAGGAGGATTGGTTGAACTATGTGGTAACCGCCAAGGCCCGCCACCGGATCAAGCAGGCGCTTCGTGATCAGAAACAGAAACTGGCCGTGGTAGGCCGCGATGCGGTTCAACGCCAGCTGCGCAAACTAGGCGCGAAGCCGGACATGGTGAACATCAATCAACTGGTGGAATATTACCGGGCGAATTCACCCACCGATCTCTTCTACCATGTCGCGCGCGGAAGGCACGACATCGAGAGCCTTTCCTTCACTCCCTCAAAGGATGGAAGACTGCATATTCCAAAGCAGAAGCGAACACAGGAGGAACGTTCACTGGAGGAAGTGGTCGCGGAGATCCGCGGTGACAAGAACACGCCGCTGCTGATCGGAGATGATCTGCATAAAGGCGGCTATAAACTTTCATCGTGTTGCAATCCGATCGCGGGTGACGATGTTTTCGGCTTCATCACCATGGACGATGGGATCAAGATCCATCGCGTGAATTGCAGCAATGCGGTGCAGTTGATGAGCAATTTCGCCTACCGGATCGTGAAGGCGCGCTGGAAGGGAAAGGACACGCTCGAATTCCTCGCCGGCATCAAATTCAGCGGGATCGATGATGTGGGGCTGGTGAACAAGATCACCACGATCATCAGCCACGAACACAACGTGAACATGCGATCGATCAGTTTCGAGAGCAACGATGGCATCTTCGAAGGAAAGGTGATGGCCTATGTGCACGATACCGATCACCTGAACGCCTTGATGGAGAAGTTGAAACGGGTGCGTGGCGTAAGGAGCGTTGAACGGGTGGATCGATGATCCGATCGTATTCGTATTTCAACCTTCACAACCCCTTCAACCACGCAACTCGCAACCGTATTTCAAATACCTTTGCGCGTATGTCCATGGTGGACCAGCACGAGAGCGTTCAGCAGATCTTCAAGGAGTATCTGGAGAAAAAAGGGCACCGGAAAACCCCGGAGCGTTTCGCGATCCTCAACGAGATCTACGCGCACGACGGTCACTTCGATATCGAGCGGTTGTATGGCCGCATGAAACTGAAGAAATACCGCGTGAGCCGCGCCACCTTATACAACACCATGGAACTTCTGCTGGACTGTGAATTGGTGCGCAAGCATCGTTTCGCCGGAAGCCAGTCACAATTCGAGAAGGCACACGCGTACCGGCAGCACGATCACGTGATCTGCGACCGGTGCGGAAAAGTGCAGGAATTCTGCGACCCGAGGATCCAACAGATCCGCCGCACGGTTGGTGAGGTGATGGGTTTCAAAGTACATTTCCACGCACTTCACATCCACGGCATCTGCTCAACCTGCCAAGAACCAAGCATTCCATCATGACCGTTACCGATCGTCCAACGTTCGATATGTCCATCTCGGAGGAGAAGGGCTGCAAAGTTTTCCACCTCAAAGGCCGGTTGATGGATCAGCAGCAGGCCGATCGGCTCATGAAAGCGCTCGATGATGAACTGGGCTCGGA
>JAEZDL010000167.1 GCA_023418095.1 Bacteroidota bacterium | reverse complement strand
GGTGCATTCGCTCAGCGACATCCGCAAGATCACCGAGGAGGGCGTACGTTTCAGCAGCCACATCGATGGCAGCAAACACATGTTCTCACCCGAGATCGTCATGGACATCCAGCGATCGATCGGTGCCGACATCATCATGGCCTTCGATGAATGTACGCCGTGGCCATGCGAGCGCGACTATGCCGAGAAGAGCATGCACATGACGCATCGCTGGCTCGATCGCTGCATCGATCGGTTCGGATCCACCGATCCCAAATATGGCTATGAGCAAGCGCTGTTCCCGATCGTTCAAGGAAGCACGTTCCCTGAACTACGACAACGATCGGCAGAGTACATAGCCAAGAAGGAAATGCCCGGCAATGCGATCGGCGGATTGAGCGTGGGCGAACCTGAGGAAGAAATGTACGCGATGGCCGAACTCTGTTGTGCGATCCTTCCGAAGGACAAACCGCGTTACCTGATGGGTGTGGGAACACCATGGAACCTGTTGGAGAACATGGCACGCGGGATCGACATGTTCGATTGCGTGATGCCCACCCGCAACGGCCGGAACGGAATGCTCTTCACGCGTGAAGGTGTGCTTCAGATCAAGAACAGGCAATGGGCCGATGATCACGGTCCGCTCGATCCTGAAGGTACCACCTGGGTGGACAGTTTTTACTCACGCGCCTTCGTGCGCCATCTTTTCCAAAGCGGCGAAATGCTCGGCCAGCAGATCGCAAGCCTGCACAACGTTGGCTTCTATCTCTCGTTGATGAAGGAAGCGCGGGAGAAGATCATGCAAGGATCCTTCGCGGATTGGAAGAACCAGATGTTGCCGAAACTCAAGACAAGGATTTGATCAGATAATTAGATGATCAGAAGATCAGCTAATGAAGCTCACCGAAAACTTTGCGCGATGTCATGAGTCATCGCGCGTCGCACAGGTATGCAATAGCGATCCATAAAACCGCCAACCTCCTAAAACCCATAATTCCGATCATCTGATCATCTGATCCTCTGATCTTCTGATCGATCGATCATCTAATTTTCTGATCATCAGATCGCCAATGTTCCGCACCCTGGATCGCTATATCATCCGCCAGTTCCTCGGAACGTTCTTCTTCATCCTGGTGGTGATCATGGCGATCGCCGTGGTATTCGATGTGAGCGAAAAGACCGAGGATTTCGCGAAGATGACCGCGACCACCTGGGAAGTGATCCGGCTGTATTACGTGAACTTCGTGATCTACTACAGCAACCTTTTCAGCGGCCTGCTGATCTTCATTGCGGTGATGCTCTTCACCAGCCGGCTTGCGCACCGTACCGAGATCGTGGCGATGCTCAGCAGCGGTGTAAGCTTTCCAAGGATCATGCTGCCCTATTTCACCGCGGCCACTTTCCTTACCGTGATCTCATTGCTCACCAATCACTTCGTTCTGCCTGCGGCCAATAAAGTGCGCCTGGCCTTCGAGGAGGAGCACATCCGGCATACGTTCAGCGTACATGAAAGGAACATCCACCGGCAGATCGCGCCGGGCACGATCGTCTATTTCGAATCGTACAACGCCGAACAGCTCACTGGCCAACGCTTCAGCATGGAGACCTGGGATGGGCTGGAGTTGCGCCGGAAACTCTACGCCGATCGCGCGCGATACGACACCGTCACCGGCAGATGGACGCTCTTCGATCCGGTGATGCGGGTGATCGGTGCGGATGGCGACCTGATCGAACGAAAGGCGGAGCTCGATACCCTGATCAACTTGAAACCCGCGGACATCGGCCAGCGCTGGGAAACCTCCATGGCCATGAACTGGGGGGAGTTGAACAATTACATCGCGATCAAGACCGCGCAGGGCGATTCGGAATTGACGCCCTACCGGATCGAGAAGCACCAGCGCACCTCATACCCGTTCGCCACCTATGTCTTCACCCTGATCGGTGTGAGCATCGCGAGCCGCAAGACACGCGGCGGCACCGGCCTGCACCTGGCCACGGGCGTACTGCTCGCGCTTCTCTACATCTTCGCGATGAAGCTCACAACGGTGGCCGCCACCAATGCGGGCCTCGATCCGTTCATCGCCGTTTGGCTCCCCAACCTGATCTTCGGCTCGCTCGGCCTCTGGATCTACCGCAACGCACCCAAATAGGATCGGCGAAGATCCCAACCATGGGCATGATCGGTCTTGCCGACCCGCCTGCTTCATCGTAATATTGCAATGAACAAATGGAACGATGGGCGTAACGAAGTCCGATCTCTTCTCTCCGGCGCAGAACCAGCTCGCCACCTGGGCGCGCGCACTTGCGCATCCCGCCCGGATCGCGATCCTGCAGCAATTGCTCAGGAACAACGCGTGCATCTGCGGAGGTCTCGTCGAGGAGCTCGGCCTTGCGCAGGCCACGATCAGCCAGCATTTGCGCGAATTGAAGGAAGCCGGCCTGATCAAGGGATCGGTGGAAGGCACCAGCGTTTGTTATTGCATCGATGAACGAAACTGGACCAGGGTGCGGAAAGCGTTCAATGGACTTTTCGAGAAATATGGATCGCCTGTCGATCAACACTAATGGTATAACCGATCGGTGCCAGGCCACGTAGAATGAATTAACCACGATGACATGAAAGCAGAACCACGTAAGCCGGAAGCGATCCAGCCCGCGATGCTCGATGCGGAACATGCCGATGGATCGGAAAATGGATCGGAACCTTCGGAAAAGGATCGGAAGAGATCCGCGCAGATCGCGAAATTCATCCGCGAGCGCAACGATGATCTGGGCTGTTGCGATCTTGGCGTAGCCTGTTTCTGATCGTCTTTGGGCGGGATCCTGTCAGGTCGGGATCTTCGCTCCTACTCCTCGCCCACGCGGTGCGTGGCCTGCGGGGTCTCCGCAGTACTGCGGAGCGCTGTGGCCCCT
>JAEZDL010000015.1 GCA_023418095.1 Bacteroidota bacterium | reverse complement strand
GAACAGATCCGGCGATCGCTGGACAACTTCATGGACATGGTGGTGCAGGAGATGATCACCGGCAAGAACGTCGCGATACCACCACCGACGACCGATCGGCTGGAACAACAAGGTCTGCAAGTGCAGGATATACCAACGACGGATCGCGATCGGATCGGGGAACGCCGCCTGACGCTCGGTGGTTACCTGCATTTTGAAGGCTGGACGGCGGAAGACCGCTGATCGGCGATCTTTGCGCCGCCTTTGAAGACCTTGTCCCGCCCAGCCCGCATCACCCGCCGCGATATCGATCGGCTCGCCTTTCCGGCGATCATCGCTGGCATCGCGGAGCCGGTCATCTCACTTGTCGATACCGCTTTCGTCGGCAGGCTGGGCACGGCGGATCTTGCGGCGGTCGGCATCGCGAGCAGCTTCTTTCTTCTCGTCGTCTGGGTGCTGGCGCAAACGCGCAGCGCGGTAATGGCGATAGTGGCGCGCTACTTCGGCGCGCAGCGGCTTGATGAAGTGACGCACATTCAGTAGGATCGATGCACTTTTCTGCGGCAACCAAGTTTGATCTGGTTCGTCTTCTTCAAGCTATCTGTTTCATTAAATCCGATCCCCCATGCCGATCCGAAAGCTGATCCTATCTGTCATTGTGAGCTTCTTGATGCTGGATTGCCATGCGAAATGTTTTTATGGACCTTCACTTTTGTTATATCAAACTCTTCCAGGTGAAGAGGAAGTAGCATGTCACATAAGTGGATCGCATACTCTGTATCTGGCTTCCGGAAGCCATTACAGGATCGAAATGTTCTATGGTGATTGCCCACCGATGATCTATTCAATCAGAAAAAATGGGACATTGCTCGATACTGCGTTCACTTTTGAAGTAGTGGAATACCTGATTACCGAGCCTGGAATTTTCAGATTCCATGCTACGGATGAAGGCATGGGAGGAAGCATCCTGGATCGAACTTTCACGGTGATCGATGATCCCACCATACCGATACCTTTTCCTATTGAGATATGGCAAGGCATCTTTCTTCAAGGTCCATACGACCAGTCAACGAACAGGATGAAGACCGATCTTCAGGCTTTGGACGGTTTTCCCATCTCTGAACCTTATTCCGACATGGGCTGGATCGGTGGTGGTTCTGGTGGAGAAATACTAAGTGCAGGTTATATAGGTCAACTTCCAAATTCCATTCTTGTGGATTGGATCAGGATCGAGATCCGGCCACAGGCCGAACCACATGTTGTGGTCGCAGCGAGAAACGTTCTATTAGGCAGGGATGGATCGATCGTAAATGCCGGCAGTGGCGTGCATACGTTCACTGCCAACTTACCGGCTGGCTCCTATCATTTGGTATTTAAACATAGAAATCATCTACCGATAATGACGATGCCATACGATCATTACGGGTATGTGCAGCGAGTATCGATAGCAGATCCATCGGTACCGGTGTACGGCATCGACACTCGGGTAAATGTCTCGCCCAACCGCGCAGCTTTACGTGCGGGGAATTCGCGTATCGACGAAGGAGATCAACTGATAAAATACACCGGGGCCAGCAATGATCGCGACAAGGTTTTGCTAAAGATCGGAGGCCAGGTCCCAACGACTACCGTATCCGGCTATTTTGTGGAAGACCTGAATCTCGATGGTGTTGTAAAATACACTGGTGCGAACAACGATAGAGATCTGATCTTGCAGGCGATAGGTGGAGTCATTCCCACCACGGTCATCACCGCTCCGATCCCCTAGAAACTCTGGTACCGATCTTTGCTCCGCTCTCATGAGCGTGCAGAAACGGTCATCCGCCCGCATCACCCGCCGCGATATCGATCGGCTCGCCTTTCCGGCGATCATCGCTGGCATCGCGGAACCGGTAATTTCACTGGTTGATACCGCATTCGTCGGAAGACTTGGCACCGCAGATCTCGCTGCAGTAGGCATCGCAAGCAGTTTCTTTCTTCTCGTGGTGTGGGTGCTGGCGCAAACGCGCAGTGCGGTAATGGCGATCGTGGCGCGCTACTACGGCGCACAGCGGCTAAGTGAAGTGAAGGACCTGGTGCCGATCGCGATCTGGATGAACGTGCTGCTCGGCCTGCTCTTCTTTTCGATCACCAGCGCGTTCGCCGGACCGATCTTCCGCATGTACAACGCCGAGGGCGAAGTGCTGGCCAAAGCGATCGAATACTACCACATCCGCAGCATCGGCCACCCGATCGTGCTGGCCACCTTCGCGATCACCGGCGCTTTCCGCGGCATCCAGAACCTGCGCTGGAGCATGTGGATCAGCATCGCCGGCGCCCTGGTGAACCTCGCCCTGAACCCGATCCTGATCTTCGGCTG
The DNA here is from genome assembly GCA_023418095.1 of Bacteroidota bacterium. Classification (GTDB taxonomy): domain Bacteria; phylum Bacteroidota; class Bacteroidia; order Flavobacteriales_F; family PHOS-HE28; genus PHOS-HE28. The sequence goes on along the minus strand of JAEZDL010000015.1, from coordinate 3,434 downwards.
GGGACCGATCGAAGGCATGGGCATCGCGGGCAGCGCGTGGAGCAGCTTGATCGCGCAGATCGTCATGGTGATGATCGCGATCTGGATCCTGGAGAAGAGGACGCCGTTCCGGTTGTTCACCCGCAAGTGGCATCATCCCGATCTGAAGGAATTGTGGATCCTCAGCCGCGATCTGTTCGGCCGCACCATCGCGCTCAACATCTGCTACTACCTCGGCAACCGCTATGCGACAAGCTATGGCGTGGCGCACATCGGCGCGCATAGCATCGCCATGCAGATCTGGCTGTTCAGCGCCTTCTTCATCGATGGTTATTCCTCCGCCGGAAGCGTGCTCACCGGCCGTTTCAATGGCGAGCGCAACTGGAAGGAACTGTACCGCGTGGCATGGCAGGTAGTGCGTATGAGCGTTACGATCGGCGCGGTACTGGCCGTGATCTACCTTGCCGCCTACAACCTGATCGGCCCGGTCTTCACTTCCGATCCACAGGTATTGCTCCTGCTCGGCAGCATCTTCTGGATCGTGATCATCACACAGCCGATCAACGCCGTTGCCTTCACGTTCGATGGCGTTTACAAAGGCCTGGGCAACGGCAAGATCCTCCGCAATTCACTTCTTGTCGCTACTTTCCTGGTGTTCGTTCCGGTGGCATGGCTCACCGATCGGTTCGGCTGGCAACTGTATGCCGTATGGGCCGCCTTTCTTTCCTGGATGATCGCGCGCGGACTTCTGCTGGCGCTGCATTTCCAGAAGAACTATCATCCGCGGCAACGTTTGCGGGCATCCATACCTTAGCACAATGAGGTCTTTCCTTCTCTCGATCTCGATCGTGATCCTCGGTCTTGGAGCAAGTGCGCAATATGTTCCGGAAGATGACACCACCCGCACCCCACGCACCGATCGGAAAGATCCACGTCCGCTGAAGGATCGCATCTGGTTCGGTGGCGGTATCGGGCTCTCCTTCGGCACGGTCACCGCGATCCAGGTCGATCCGATGATCGGCTACAAGGTCGATCAAGCGGGAAAATTCTCCGTCGGCCTTGGCGGAAGCTACTGGTACTTCAACGACAAGCGCTTCATCGATGGCAGCTACAGCGCGTACGGTTACCGCACTTTCACGCGCTACCGGGTGATCCAGCCGCTCTACGCGCACGCCGAATTCCTGCACATGAACCTCGAAGGCCGCCAGCCCTTTGTACTCGATCGCGAGCGGATCTGGGTGCCACATCTCCTGCTTGGCGCGGGTTACGTGCAACAACTCGCCGGCCGCAGCTCGGTCTTCATCCAGGTGCTCTTCGATGTGCTGCAGGATCCCAACAGCATCTATAGCAATACCGGCCCCATCTTCATGGGCGGCGTAGGCGTGGGATTTTGAATTATTGGGCTTACGTCGTGTCGTTGCGTCGTCGCGGTTCAACTCTCTTCGCATTCACGTCGCGTTCCCGTCGCGTCGTTGCGTCGTCGCGGTGAAATATTTTGATTTTTGGGCGAATGCCCGCCTCAAAAGCAGGCGGTCACCGGGCTATCCATTCCAAGTCCGCACTCGCCCGCAAAGCCGGGCTCCCTTGCGGGCTTTCCATTTCTATCCCTTTCGCGAAAGTCGTCTCCGATCGCGTTCGAATTTTACGTCGCGTATCCGTTGTGTCGTAGCGTCGTCGCGGTTCAATTCTCCTCGCATTTCACGTCGCGTTCCCATTGCGTCGTCGCGCCTTCCGCAGTACTGCGGGAGCGGGTTCAATTCTCTTCGCATCTTATCATCGATCGAAAAAAGAGAAAGCCCCGTCACCGAGGCCTCCCCTTTTTCTTCGATCAGAACTTCCACCGCGCCTTCCGCAACCTGCGCCTTACCCTTTTGATGTTTGCGGAAAGTTCAGCGTAGGCCGCACCGTTCGCAGTGGCGTTCCGCGCGCACATGTAGAAGTTCAATGCATCGGCGGCACGGCCGGTACGCTCGAGGTAACGTGCCACGATGCAGTTCACTTCACACCGATCGATGCCGGGAACATTGAGCGCCCTGCGGAACACCTCGTTCAATTCCTCTTCATGTCCATCGCCCGCGAGCAGGTTCATGTAGTGGATCCATGTGTTGGTGTAGTTGGGTGCCCTACGCACACCGCACCGGAAGTGCGTGAGCGCACGATCGTGTTCATCCAGCAACGCCCAGCAGATCCAGCCGAGCATGCCGTGCGCGATGCCGTGCGCAGGTTCCACTTCGATCACCCGATCGAGCAACCGCCTGGCTTCAGCGTAACGGCCGCTGTTCATGCAGCCGTTCACACGGATCATCAGTACGTCCAATTCCAACCTTTCCATGTCACATCTCCTTTCTTTTTTTCGATCCAGAATGAACTTTCAACGCACAAAAAAACCCGGCACCGGCCGGGTCATCCTTGAACATGCCGCTCGTTCACGGCAGATCCATGGGACCCGTTTTAATTAGAGCAAATTCCTTCGCTCCGGTGATCAAGTGTGCGCTCCGATCGTACATCCTGCTTCGCATCAGGCCATGATGACGCGATCGAAGAAAGGAAGTTGCCTTGGATCGAAAATTTCTGCCAATTCGTGCAAAGCCGTGCTCCGGCACTGCAATTGAACAGGGCCGATCACTATCTTTGTAAGGTTGCGTTGAGCAGCACGTTCATTGAAAATACGGGGCCGACATGGATTCGACAGCGGCTTCGTGATGTGTGTAAGCATGCCGGGCGTGAGGTGCGGCCCGTATCCCAGTGCCTCAAAGCCATAACTGGCGAAGTAGACTACGCTCTCGCTGCTTAATTCGGCCCAAGGCTGAATTGCTTAATCCATGCGAATAACAGTAGTGTGGACGAGTACCTCTCGGGGAGGCCCGTTCTCCTCCTTCCCGGCCCAGGGGTGTCATCATGGAAGACTGGCCTGTGCGGTGATCCGGAGCACAGGTAAGAAACAGGATCTAAGCCTTCACTAGGGTGCCATTCCCCGGGTGATGGTCGAAAACCAATGAACCGGCTACGCATGTAGAAAGCCCATATTGCGGTCGTTTGGACGAGGGTTCGATCCCCTCCGGCTCCACCTTCGCCCCGCCGAAGCAAAGATCTTGCGCCAGCAAGATCTTTGCGAAGGCGGGCTTCGCCGTTCTTCGATCGAGATCCGCTATTTCGGCGAGGCTACGGCGGACGAAGTCCACTGTACGAAGGCGGGCTTCGCCGTTCTTCGATCGAGATCCGCTATTTCGGCGAGGCTACGGCGGACGAAGTCCACATTACACAATGACCTTCCCTTATATCGTCTATATCCTGAAATGTGCAGACGGACATTACTATGTAGGCTGCACGAGTGATCTTGCTGAACGCTTTGATAGGCATCAGAAAGGATACATTCACTACACCAAGTCCAGACTTCCTGTTGAATGCATCAATGCCTTCGGCTTCACAGATAAATACAAGGCATTCGCTTTTGA
>JAEZDL010000127.1 GCA_023418095.1 Bacteroidota bacterium | reverse complement strand
CTTCGAGCGCTGAAGCGGCGGGTTGGGGGATCCCCATGGGTACCGATACCGCATTCGTGCTCGGGCTTCTTGCGCTGCTCGGCAAACGGGTGCCGCCCGCGATCAAGGTGTTCTTCATTTCCACCGCAGTGACCGATGACATCGGCGCCGTTTCAGTGATCGCGCTGTTCTACACGTCGGACATTTCGATGAGCAACCTGCTGCTCGGCGGCATTTTCCTGGTAACACTGATCGTGATGAACCGGCTGGGCGTACGCAGCATGCGCGCCTACGGCCTTGTCGGGATCGGCGGGCTCTGGCTCGCATTCCTGCTCAGCGGTGTGCACGCCACTGTGGCCGGGGTGCTCGCGGCGCTCTGCATTCCGGCGCGCACCAAGATGAACGAGAACACGTATTCCAGCCGATTGCGCGAACTGGCGGATCGGTTCACTGCCGTATCAACTCCACCCAGCAACATCCTGAACACCGAACAACTTTATGTGATCAGGAAGGTGAAGCGCTTCAGCGCGTATGCGGAAACGCCGTTGCAGCGGCTTGAACAAGGCCTGCATCCTTGGGTCGCCTTCGGTGTGCTTCCGCTCTTTGCACTGGCCAACGCCGGCATCGAGCTGCCTGCATCGATCGGGGGAATGTTCGACAGCCGGGTGACGCTCGGGATCTTTCTCGGCCTGCTGATCGGAAAACCGCTCGGGTTATTGTTCATGAGCTGGCTTTTCGTGCGGCTGAAACTGGGGAAACTTGGCCGTGGGGTGACCTGGCCGCACATGGCCGCGATCTCCGTGATGTCCGGCCTTGGCTTCACTATGGCGGTGTTCATCAACGAACTCGCGTTCAACGATCCGCTGGTGCGCGAAGATGGTAAACTGGGGATCCTATTCGCATCGCTGGTCGCCGCCACAGTGGGCGTGCTGCTGTTCCGCTTGATCTCGCGCAGGCGGCGCGTTGAGGTTGGCCGTTGAACCGATCGTGGCGCCATTTCGTGCGTTCGATCTTTTCCATTTCCGATCATCGATTTATCAACCTCGAACACCGATCGGTCCAAAGCACCCGTAGCTTTAGAGCACGCCTCGTTTTCATTCGATCAATTGTACATCAATAGGAACGAAAATGAAGAATGATCTTAACAATAGAACGGCCATCATCACCGGCGCAGGCTCGGGTATCGGCAAGGCGATCGCATTGCTCATGGCGCGCGAAGGTGCCAATGTGGTGGTCTCGGACATCAGTGACAAGAACGGCAATGCAGCGGTGGAAGAACTGAAGAAGAGCGGCGCTAGGGCGATCTATGTTAAGGCCGATAGTTCCAGCGCGAAGGACAACGAAGCCTTGGTGGCCGCAGCGGTGAAGGAATTCGGTGGATTGCATATCGCCGTGAACAATGCCGGGATCGGCGGGCCGCTCGGGCCTACGGGTGAATATCCGATCGAAGGCTGGCAGAAGGTGATCGACATCAACCTTTCCGGTGTCTTCTATGGCATGCGCTACCAGATCCCCGCCATGCTGAAGGCCGGTGGTGGCAGCATCGTGAACATCGCATCCATCCTGGGCATGGCCGGTACCAAGGGATCGCCTGCGTACGTGGCCGCAAAACATGGCGTGGTCGGACTTACGAAAGCCGCGGCGCTGGACTATGCGGACAAGAAGATCAGGATCAATGCGGTAGGGCCGGGATACATCAATACGCCGCTGCTCGATGCGCTTGATGATGACGCACGGAATGCCCTGGTAGGCCTGCATCCGATCGGCCGGTTGGGTGGCTCGGAAGAGATCGCTGAACTGGCACTCTGGCTGGCCAGTGAAAAAGCATCGTTCGTTACCGGCAGCTATTATGCGGCGGACGGAGGCTACCTGGCGCAATAGCGAGAAAAGCGAATTACTGAACAGATCTTTTGAAGAATGATCGAAGGATCGGATAATGGCCAACGTGGACCCACGCGTTTTTTGATCTTCGAAGCTTCTTTGCGAAAAGACTCCCTGAACGTACAACTTGCCCGGCTGGCGGCACAGATGCTTCACCCGGATTCCGGGTTCGCCGGTTTTTGTTGACCGAGATCGACGGAGGAGCATCACGGCCTCATGGTGGACGATACTTTTTACGCGAGCGGAAGCCATGGATCACTTTGGACCGGGATCTGCGCAATGCGCGTTTTCGATCATTCCATGCTTCGATCTTTTTTCGTTCCGATCCTCGCCATGCTGGCCGCTGGCCACAGTACCGCACAGTTCACCTTGCAGGTGGAACTTACCAGGCCGGATGACGGGGGAGAATTGTACATCGCCTTATGCAATGGTCGCACCGCCTACGAGGAGGTGAAAGGTTGTCATGAGCGCCGCCGTGCAGTGGATGCACCGGTGGTCGAGATCGTTTTTCCCGATCTGCCGCCTGGCGAATACGCGGTGAAGGCCCTGCATGATCTCAACGGGAATAAGGAGATGGACTTTTCGATCGTCGGCATGCCGAAGGAACCGTATGGTTTCAGCAATAACGTGATGGGCATGTTCGGGCCACCTGATTTCGACGATGCGAAAATCAAGGTGGGGAATGCACCGGCCACGGCCCGCATGCGCATGCGCAACTGATCGGGATCACTTCCAGGCCAGGCCGATCGCGGCTTTCAGGAAGGGTAGGGTGGGCAAGGAACCGATGATCGAAAGATCTTCGCCGAAGCTGCTTTTCCCTTCCAGGAATCGGAGGATCCGATCCGGCCTGTTCTTCATGAAAAGTTGCGAAAAAATGCGATCGGATCCGGTCGGATCGCTCTTCAATACGTTCAAGAAAACAGCATCGTAGAACCGGGAGCGACCGGAATGTGGTACGGAAACTTTGCGAGGATCGTTGGTCTTCACCAACGCATCGGCGAGCGAAGCGCAGTGTTCCTGTACGAATTGGAACGTGTAACCGGTGGAAGGTTTCGTGCAACCGCCAGCGGTGCCGATGTTGATGATGTTGCCATGGCCTGCGGAGAATGCGGCGTCCGTCATCGGGATCACCCCGAATTCCTCTTGAAGGATCTGGTGATCACCGATCCGGAGTTGTTGCAGATGTTCCCGCAACGCATGATCATATGATCCCTGTGGAAGCAGGTCTTCCGAGAAGATCGTGTACTCGATCAACGCTTCATTGGTTGACACAGGAAGAACATAGAAGAACGTTGCGCCGTTACGCTGCTTGGTGCTGAAGTCCATCAATGTGCCGATCGTTGGATCGAAGACATCCCTGGCAGTGCGGATCCACCAGCCTTTGAAGTGTTGCAACAGGTTCACCGATCGGCTGCGATCGAGCTGTGCATCGTTGCGGATGCTGTTGAGGACGTACTTCGCCTTGTAGGTCTTTCCGCCGGCCGTGATCCCTGTTCCTCCTTCGTGATCGCTGAAGATGCGATCGATATGGGTCTGGAGGAACGTGATGCCCGGTTCGTTCCCGATCGCGCGAAAGCAATGTTCATACAGGTCGATCCCGCGGATCAGCTTATAGGAGTAAGGTGAAAGGCCGAGCAGTTCCGATCCATGGTCCGATCGGAACCACATGCGATCCCAACGGGCATGCACCAGCTCCTCGAAATATCCATCGCCCTGCTCCCAGAAGCACCAGGTAGGATCGTTGGTCCTCTTCGCGTCGCGATCTACGAGAAGTATCTTCCTACCCTTCACCCAACCGTTCTCGATCAGCCGCATCACCAGGCTCAACCCGGCGAGACCGGCCCCGGCGATGATCAGATCACAGGTCCGGTCATCGCTGCCCATTCGCAACAGCGTTCTCTTTGGACAACGCCCGATCGCGTTTCACTTTTTCCCAATATTTCCGGTGCACCAGCAGCATGCCGAAGCTTTCGCCTTGTTCCTTTCCCAGGTGCTTGTGGTGCATCTTGTGCGCCCAGCGGATCGCGCGCACGTAGGTATTCCTGCTGTTGCGGAACCATTTCAAGCGTTGGTGGATGATCACATCATGCACCAGGAAGTAAGCCGCGCCATAGAGCATGATGCCGATGCCGATCGATAATGGGATCCATGCGCCGGAAAGCGTGCCGTGAAGGATCAGCAGAATGCTGGGGATGGCGAAGATCACGAAGAACAGATCGTTCTTTTCGAAGATACCGGGTTCGGGTTGATGATGATCGCGGTGCAATACCCACAGCGGACCGTGCATCACATAACGGTGCGTGAGCCAGGTGATGCCTTCCATCGCAACGAATGTCGCGAGCGTAACGATGATCGGAAGCACGATGCTCATATCACCCCGAGTTTTTCGCGGATCCCGGCCTTCAGCACGATCAGTGCCTTCTGGTGATCGGGTATGCGGATGCGCTCCTTGAAAAGCCGCAGGTGGTCCACCGATCTGATCTTGCGGAACAGGGAATGATAATAACGGTAAGCCACGTACACACCGAAGCGTGCTTTCATCGGAAGTGCAAGTATTCCTTTCAACGCTTCGTTGAGATCGGCTTCAATGTCCTTTTCGATCATTTCCTTGTCCTGCCGGCTGAAGTTATGCGGATCGCAACCGGGGAAGTACATGCGTGACAGGGTGGCCACGTCACTTTGTATGTCCCGCAGGAAGTTCACTTTCTGGAACGCGGCACCAAGCGCCGATGCGGGTCCCTTCAGTCGTGCATACAGTTGCTTGTCGCCATCGCAGAACACATGCAGGCACATCAAGCCCACCACTTCCGCCGATCCGTGGATGTATTCCTCATAACCTTGTTGATCGTACGAGCTGCGCGTAAGATCGGATCCCATGCTGCGGAAGAACGCATCGATCAGTTCGATCCCGATCCCGTAACGATGCACGGTGCGCTGGAACGAATGAAGGATCGGGTTCACGCTGATGCTCTTCGCCAACGCGGCGTACGTATCATCCTTGAACTCCTCCAGAAGCGAAGCCCGGTCATGTGCATGGAAACTGTCCACGATCTCGTCCGCGACACGTACGAAACCATAGATATCATGTATCGGCCCGCGCAGATCGGGATGCAGCAGGTTGATCGCCGAGGAGAAGGAGGTGCTGTAGCACCGCGTGATCGCCCTGCTGCAATCGGTGCTCGCGCTATGGAACAATTGGATGGACATGGCGATCAGCGTTCTTGATCGAGGATCACCTGATTGGAAACGACCTCGCCGCTGATCAGGCTTGGCGGCACACCAGGGCCTGGAACGGTGAACTGGCCGGTGTAATAAAGGTTCGCCACCTTCCTGCTCTTGCAGGAAGGGCGCAGGATCGCGGTCTGCCAAAGGGTGTTGGCCAGCCCGTACGCATTGCCTTTGTAGGCATTGTGATCGGCCTGCAGATCGCTGCCGGAGTAGCTTTTGCGGTACACGATCCGTTCACGGATGCGTTGTCCGCTACGTTCCTCCAACCGCTGGAGGATCACCTCGAAATACCGATCCTGCAATTCCTGCGTATCGCCATACAACCCGGCGGCCACAGGGATGAGGAACACCAGGTTCTCGCAACCTTCGGGAGCCACGTGCGGATCGGTGCGCGAAGGTGCGCAAAGATGGAAGAGCGGCTCACGGGGCCATTCCGGGTTGAGGTGGATCTGGTCGGCATGCTGCTCGAAGGGCACATCGAAGAACAACGAGTGATGCTGCAGATCGTCGATCTTCTTCTCCAGACCCACATAATAGAGCAGGCATGATGGAGCCAGTTTCCGTGAATCCCAATAATCCTCGGTATAGGAGCGGTACGATCCGGAGAGCAGTTTGCTTTCGGTGAAATGATAATCCGCTCCGCTGATCACCACATCGGCCTCATGTTCACCCGCATCGGTGATCACCCGGCTCGCCCGCCCGTTCTCGATAGCGATCTGCTTCACATCCTCCTTGAACCGGAATTGAACGCCGAGGTCTTCGCACAGCCGCTGCATCGCCTGTACGATCGCGTACATGCCGCCCTGTGGGAACCACGTGCCGCCCGCTATGTCGGCGTGGTTCATCAGGCTGTAGAGCGCGGGTGTGTTCTGCGGAAGCGCACCGAGGAACAGGATCGGGAATTCCATGAGCTGGCGCAGTTTCGGGCTTTTGAAGTGACGCGCCACATGCTTGCGGATCGAAGAGATCACGTCGAGCTTCAGGAACTGCATCAGCACGGCAGGATCCATGAACTCACGTACGCTCAAGCCCGGCCGGTACACCAGTTCCTGCATGCCGATCCGGTATTTGGTACCTGCCTCCTGCAGGTATTTCATCAATCGCTGCCCACTCCCGGGCTCGATGCTCTCGAACAATTCGATCCGCCCTTCGATCGGGGCAGGGATATCATCATGGCCTTCGTTCCAGTAAACACGGTACGATGGATCGAGGCGCGTGAGTGAATATTGATCCGCCACGTTCCTGCCGAACTGTGCGAAGAACCGCTCGAACACCTCCGGCATCCAGTACCAGCTTGGCCCCATGTCGAACGTGAATCCCCAGGCGAGATGTTGCCGGGCCCGCCCGCCCGCAGTAGGGTGCCGATCCACCAGGGTTACCGCCCAGCCCTCTCTGGCCATGAACGCTGCCGCGGAAAGTCCTGCGAACCCTGCTCCGATCACGACGACTTTTTTCTTCATTGGGAATTGTACGCTAGCCGTATTGAAGCTATCGTGAAGACAAAAGTAATACAAGTTGTTTAAGAATTTTACCTAAACATTGAACAAAAGTTCCAACGTATTGAAGAACAGGCGAATAAATTCATTGATATCCGATCGATCGAGGGTTGGGGTGGATGGGTGTGTATACCAAAGGAAAAAGCCTGCTTTCGCAGGCTTCTCTCACTGTGCCCAGGACTGGACTCGAACCAGCACACCGGTTAAGGCACTACCCCCTCAAAGTAGCGTGTCTACCAATTTCACCACCTGGGCATTCCGGTAAGGGGCCGCAAATATAAAGACGAACCTTTACT
>JAEZDL010000120.1 GCA_023418095.1 Bacteroidota bacterium | reverse complement strand
ACGGATGTTGCCGATCAACTTCGCCTTCAACTCCGCATGGCCGATCACCTTCGAGAAACGCATCGCGCGAAGGTAATCCGCAGCTGGCGTGCCCCCGATCGAAGCCCTAAATTCGCACCCCGATCGCAGCGGCGTACCATCGCCGCGCCACATCACGCATGTTGAGCATGGACAATTTCTCGTTCGCTGGAAAGAAGGCCCTTGTACGCGTGGACCTCAACGTTCCGCTGGATGCCGATCGAAAAGTGACCGACGATAACCGCACCCGCGCGATCATCCCAACGGTGAAGAAGATCCTTAGCGACGGCGGAAGCGTGATCCTCATGAGCCACCTCGGCCGGCCCAAGGGCAAACACAACGATGCGATGAGCCTTCGACCGATCGCCGCACATTTGGAAGAGCTCCTGAACGTTCCGGTGAAATTCGCCACTGATTGTGTGGGTGATGATGCGAAGGCGAAGGCAGCGGAATTGAAGAAAGGTGAAGTTCTTCTTCTCGAGAATTTGCGCTTCCATCCGGAGGAAGAAGCTGGTGATGAGGAATTCAGCAAAAAGCTCGCTTCACTCGGTGATGTTTATGTGAACGATGCGTTCGGCACGGCGCATCGCGCGCATGCCAGCACAACGATCGTAGCGAAGTTCTTTCCGAACGCCCGCTTGTTCGGTTACCTGATCGATGGTGAATTGAAGAGCATCGGCCGCGTTCTCGAGCATCCTGAAAAACCATTGATGGCGATCGTTGGCGGAGCGAAAGTGAGCAGCAAGATCGAAGTGCTTGAGAACCTGCTCGGCAAGTGCGATCACGTGATCATCGGTGGTGGCATGGCGTTCACTTTCCTGAAGGCACAAGGCGGACAGATCGGATCATCGCTCGTCGAGGACGATCACCTGGGAACTGCGAGTTCGATCCTCGAAAAAGCGAAGGAACTTGGCGTTGAAGTGCATCTGCCGATCGATGCGGTGGTCGCTGATTCCTTCTCCGAAAGTGCGAACACGGATGAATGTCCTTCCAATTCGATCCCGGATGGATGGATGGGATTGGATATCGGTCCGGCAACGATCGAAAAGTTCAGGTCCGCGATCCTGAAATGCCGCACGATCCTTTGGAACGGACCGATGGGTGTGTTCGAGATGAAACCTTTCCAGCGCGGCACGCGGCAGATCGCGGAAGCGGTCGCAGAGGCCACGGACAAAGGTGCGTTCAGCCTGGTGGGCGGGGGTGATTCAGTGGCCGCCGTGAACCAGTTCGATCTTTCCGATCGCATCGGTTATGTAAGCACCGGTGGCGGGGCGATGCTGGAATATCTCGAGGGAAAGGAATTGCCGGGCATCGCTGCGATCAGGTCGGCGAAATGATGCTTTACTTGGCTGCATGTGCGGCCTCGGCGACCGGCTCCGATCGGGATCCATCCTGCTTCCACCGGAAGTGTGGGTGATCTTTTCGATCGCACTCCTGTTCCGCATCGCGTTCTTCTTTCATCTCCGTTCCATCGGCATGCCGATCCATCCCGACGGTGAGTTGTACATCGCTCTTGCGAAAGGGATCGATAACGGCGTTTTCTCGATGTTCCATCCCTTGGACATTCCGGAGACCACGCGCATGCCGGGCTATCCATTCCTGATCCACCTTTTCAATTCCACGAATGCGCTGTTGCTCTTTCAGGCTTTTCTCTCGGCCGCAAAGATCCCGCTGCTATTGCTGATCTGCCGCGAACTTCGCTTGAAAAGCGACCGCACCGTACTGATCCTGCTGCTGTTGATCGCGATCGAACCGATCGACATCATCCTTTCGGGAAGCCTGCTCACCGAATCGATCTTCTCATTCCTCCTATTGCTATCCGTATTCCTTGCGATGCGAACACGCACATGGCCCGGGCTTGTTATGCTGACGATCGTGCTAGCTTCACTCGCCTACCTGCGCCCGAACGGCTTCTTCGTGGCGATGATCCCACCTGTTCTGCTCCTCTTCCGGCCTGAATTCCGAAGGATGAAAGCGATCGCCGGGATCGTTCTGTTGATCGCCTTGATGGTTCCCTGGATCATGCGGGACCGTGCGATCGATGGCCGTCCTCGCATTTCAGACAGCGGAAGTGTGGTCGCTTCACATTTCCATGTACCGGATGTGCTCGCGATGACCGATCCGCAGGAAGCACAGGAATTCAAGCGCGGCCTGCGGGAACTTGCCGAAGCGACCGATTGGACGGATCGTGAAAGCTTCCGGAATTATTTCAAGGTGATCACGGAACGAACGCGTACGGTCTTCATGGAACACCCTGCCGATTGGATCCTGGTGCAGACAGGAAAAGCCGCGAGGATCATGCTTGCTCCAGGCCGCGGACACATCACAATGCTCTTCGGCGGATCCCCGCTCGTGTACCACGCATTGCTCGTTCTATCGATCCTCTTTTCGATCGTCATGGCGGTGATCTGCGTGATCGCCGTGATCCGGATCCGGGACCTTCGTTGGGAACAATGGCTCCTGATCGTGATCGTCCTTTTCCTGATCTTTTCCGCTGCGATCTCAACAGCTGATGCGCGTTTCAAGAACCCCGCAGTGCCGTTGATACTTCTGCTCGGTGCGAGTCTGCTGGAGCGCTGGAGATCTACCGATCCAGATGATGCGCCAGCGTCACGGTCTTCTTGAAACGCTGCACATTCCCTGTCAGATCGAACGCCTCGAGCATTACGATGTACGGGCCGATCGCGCATTTCCGGCCATCATCGGCAAGTCCATCCCAGGAGATCGATCCGGACACCCCAAGGATCTTCGATGCGAACAGTTTGCGCACTTCCCGCCCTGCCACATCGAAAATGATCATGGTGCCCGCAAAACCTTCGGCATCGAACTGGTAGCCGATCGTGAGCAGATCCTGGTAACCATCGTTGTCCGGTGAAAAGATCGGCGGATCGATCGTGAGCGAGCCGTGCAGATCAGGCGCTGCCGCGTACTGTGAATTTTGCAAACCAGGCGTGGCGCGACCTGCAAGATCGGAGGCGGTCTGCCAGTTCGTTGGATCATCGGCCGGCCGATCGGGATCGACACGCTCCAGGCTGAAACCTTCGGTAATGTCCACCAGATCGAAATGAAGATCGTCGTGGTAATCGAACCGATCGATCGTGGCTCCGTTCACATCGAGAAGTATCGCCGAACCGGAAGTATTCACGAATGCCGGTAATGGGATCTGTACCGCGTTCGACCTTGCGGAATGAGCATAGTTCTGGAAGATGTCGGCGGTGTCCGGCGTGAAGAAAAGATATCCGCCGGCAGGCAGCACCCGATCCTCCGTGAAGGTCATCTCAGATCCCGATCCATTTGCGATCTTCATTCCGGCGAGCTGGACCGCTCGTTCCGATCGGTTGTAGATCTCGAGAAAGTCTGCACCGGAGCCGATCGGATCATAGAGCAATTCGTTGATCACAAGATCGCCCGGTGCCGCCGGCTCAGCGATCATCAGCGTGATCGTGGTATCGATCGGATTCCCCGCGAGGTCATTCACTCCGCCGATCCACAACGAATAGGCGATACCTGGCAAAAGAGGTTGACCGAAGATGAGTTGCACCTGCTGCGCATCGTCAACGATCACATTCAACGGGGATCCGATCTGCTGGTCGATGCCATAGTTCGAAACTTCCTGCGCACTGGCCGGGTGGATCGTTTCACTGAAAAGCAACTGGATCGTATCTGGAGCGATGACGGAAGCCGAAACGATCGATGGCGGGACCGTATCCAGCGGCAGCACATCCACCATGATGTCGTCGAAGAAATGTTTGTTCACCATGCTCGCAGTGCTGTTCTGTTGGATCAGGATCGCGAAATGCGAACCGATCGGGATCTCGGGATCTTCGATCGGTCCGATCGATGTGAAATTCCCTGCAACATCTTCATCATACTTCAAGGTCCAGCCGAGATCTGTGGATCGCTCCACACGCAATAAAAGCTTGTTGCTGGTCGTGCTGTTCACCACGCCGTCCGGGCTGCTCAGAACCGAAGAAACAGACCCATCCACCTTCTTCATAAGTTCGATCTTGTCCTGTGTTCCGCCGATCCGCACGAACCATCCATTCTGGCTTGCGATCGGATCGGCTTCCTCACTGATCAAGTGGATCTCCACATAGTTTGAACCGGACGTGTTGAGCCGCAGATCCACCTCGACTTCCCAGAAACAGTCGATCGCCAAAGTATTCGAGGTGCTGATCAAATAGGTGGCTGCGGCCGGACTGTTGCTTCTCAATTTCCGATCGCCATCCTCCTCGATCACCGTGAAAAGGTCCAGATCGCCGGACCAGACGGGGTCATTCTCCAGCTCGCCATCATCAAAATTCTCATTGATCTGCGCGCTGGCGGAGAAGGTTAGAAGCAGCGAAAGAAAAAGGATGAACTGACCTGTATGCATTGATAAGTAGGGAAAGCAGATCGGATGTCCTCAGGGCAAGGTAGTACTTTCGGCCTGCGCAAGAGCGTTGCATTTCCATGAAAGTAGCCGTGGTGGGCGCCACCGGTCTGGTCGGCGGCGTAATGTTGAAAGTACTCCAGGAGCGAAAATTCCCGGTGGCCCGATTGATCCCCGTGGCAAGCGAACGATCGGTGGGGGCTTCGATCCAGTTCAGGGGTGTGGATACGCCCGTAATAAGTCTTGACCAAGCTGTTGCCGAACGGCCGGATCTGGCGCTGTTCTCCGCTGGCGGAAACGTTTCGCTCGAATGGGCGCCGCGCTTTGCGGAGGCTGGATCGATCGTGATCGATAACAGCAGCGCCTGGCGCATGTTCGCTGACAAGAAGCTGATCGTGCCCGAGATCAACGGGCACCTACTTTCCTCGGACGATCGGATCATAGCCAACCCGAATTGCAGCACGATCCAGTTGGTGATGGCATTGGCCCCCTTGCACAGGGTTTACGGTGTGAAGCGTGTGGTGGTAAGCACGTACCAGAGCGTGACCGGCACCGGGCAGAAAGCGATCAAACAATTGAACGATGAACGGGCCGGCGCGAAGGCGGAAATGGTCTATCCGTACCCGATCGATCGGAATGTGATCCCGCGCTGCGATTCGTTCACGGAGAATGGCTATACGAAGGAAGAGATGAAGGTGGTGCTGGAAACGCAGAAGATCCTCGATCCATCCATCAAGGTCACGTGCACCGCGGTGCGCGTACCGGTCACCGGTGGCCACAGCGAATCAGTGAACGTTGAGCTGCGCAAGGACTTCCGCCTCGAAGAGATCCGCGCTCTGTTGCGGAGCAGACCGGGCTTGATCCTTGCTGATGATCCGCAGAACGACGTGTACCCGATGCCATTGCATGCGAATGGCAGGGATGAGGTTTTCGTTGGAAGGCTTCGGATCGATGAAAGCCAGCCGCGCACGTTGAACATGTGGATCGTTGCGGACAACCTGCGCAAAGGCGCAGCCACGAACGCAGTGCAGATCGCGGAACTCCTGCTTGGGAAAGACCTGCTCAGCGACAGGGTCGCAGCAGGCGTCAAGGCCTGATCGATTCAAGCCGGCCTGTTTGCGCCGCCATCGATGATCCCGGTGGGTGAACCTTCGCCCACCCTTTCATCCGCGATCGTTTCGGGATGGTCCCGCCTGGCCGTACGGCCCTGCGTCAAAATGAAGAGGATCACGCCGATCGTGATCGCTGCATCGGCGATATTGAAGACCGGCCTGAAGAAAACGAAATACTCGCCGCCCCAGAACGGAAGCCATTGCGGCAGGCGGCCTTCCCAGATCGGGAAATAGAACATGTCCACCACCGCACCATGGAAGAGCTCCGCATAACCTCCGTCGGGCGGGAGGAACATCGCTTTCTGGAACGGTGTGCTTTCGCTGAAGATCCTTCCGTAGAACGTACTGTCGATGATATTGCCGAGCGCGCCGCTGAAGATCAAGGCTACACTGATCGACTGGATCATCGGGGCTTTGCGCTTCAACATGAGGTGAAGACTGTAGCCGATGCCGATCACAGCAAGGATCCGGAACAACGTAAGCATCAACTTTCCCGATCGGCCGCCGAACTCCATGCCGAAAGCCATGCCGCGGTTCTCGATGAAATGCAGATAACCCCAATCGCCGAAAAGCGGAATGGCGGAATCGTAGAAGAAGTTCAGCTTCACCCAGAACTTGAGTACTTGATCGGCGATCAGTACCAGCAGGATGACGAGAACGACGCGTTTCAAGAACGGAAGGCTTCGATCAACCGTTCATCTGCTGCTTCGCCTCGATGCTGAGGGTCGCATGCGGCACCAGACGAAGACGTTCCTTGCTGATCAGACGGCCGGTGACGCGGCAGATGCCATAGGTCTTGTTCCTGATCCGCAGCAGGGCATCCTCCAGGTGCTTGATGAACTTTTCCTGGCGGCCGGCGAGTTGCGCGGTCTCCTCACGGCTCAGCGTTTCGCTGCCATCCTCGATCATCTTGAACGAAGGGCTGGTATCGTCCGTGCCGTTGTTATCGTTGTTGGCGAGCGTCTGCTTGAGCAGTTCATAATCCCTGCGCGCCTCATCGAGCTTCTTCATGATGATCTCACGGAACTCCTCGAGCTCTTCGTCGCTGTAGCGCAGCTTGTCCGCGGATTCGAGCGTGGAGACCTGCTTCTTCACCACTGGCGCGGGTACGGGCCTGTTGGGTGCGACCACCTGGGTTACCAGCGGCTTCGCATTGGCAGGTCTGGTGCTTTCGTTCTCGTTCTGGTCCTCCTTCTTCACGGCCTTCTTCACGATCTTCGGTGCTGGTGTTTCGTTCGCTGTTCTCTTGGGTGCAACGGGCTTCGTTGCTGGTTTCGTATCCGCCTTGGCCGTAGCCGCTGAAGCAGATCTTACGGAGGCGCTCTTCGTAGCCGGGGCGGGCTTGGCCACCGGTTGAGCTGTCCGGCCTTTCGAGACCGGTGCGGCCGCCTTCTTCACGACCGCCGCAGGTTTTGGCGCCGGTTTGGGAGTGGCCTTCTTCGCTGCTTTTTTCGGTGCAGCCTTCTTCACTGCCACCGGTTTCCTCGCCGCTTTCTTCGGTGCCACCTTCTTCACAGCCGCCTTTTTGGCGACCTTCTTGGTTGCAGGCTTCTTTACGGCGGCCTTTTTGGATGCCGTTTTCTTTACCGTTGCTTTCTTGGGAGCGGCTTTTTTCACCGCGCCCTTCTTCACGACCGACTTCTTCGCAGGCGTGCCTTTGGCTGCTTTTTTAGGTGCTGCCTTTGCTTTGCCGGCAGATCTTCCTTTGGCCGCGGGTTTTGCCGCTTTTTTCATGGAGCCTTTGGAAGCCGGTTTGGCGGAACCACCTTTCCTTGCGGGAGCCGCTTTCTTCACAGAACCCTTGGGGACACTGGACTTCGCCGCTTTCTTAGCAGCTGGCTTGGCGGCACTCTTGCCCTTGCCCTTGGCGGACTTTGCCGGGGCGGACTTGGTGGCCTTTTTTGCGGCGGTCTTCTTTGCCATTGCGTTCCCGTTTGGAAAATTGATCGCAAATATAGCCGGATCAGGCGAAGCAGGCCCAAAACCTCAATTCGAGGACCGCTCCAGGCTCAGGGCGCAGGATAGCGCGGTATCGATCTCCACCTTGTGCACTGCTGAGCTACCTGCAAGTGAATTCACCAGCATTTCCTCCGGCGGCGTTATCGCGAGCGTTTCGGATCTGATGTGTCCCGCATGCAGCTTCACCGCATCTTCAAAAAGCCGATCGCCATTGCGTTCGATCCGCAATTCGATCCGATCGGTAACGTCGAAGCCGTTCTCCTTCCGCAAGGCCTGGATCCGGCTGACCAATTCACGGGCTATCCCTTCCTGGATCAAGGCATCGTTCAAGGTGATGTCCAGCGCAACGGTGAGCTTTCCTTCACTGGCCACGCTCAGCCCGGGAACATTTTCGGCGGTGATCTCCACGTCGTCAATACCGATCTGTAAGTCCTGGCCTTCCACTTCGATCGCGATCGAACCGTTTTCCTCCAGCTGGGCGATGCGGTCCTGATCGAGAGCATTGATCGCATTGGCAGCGCCTTTCATCAATTTTCCCAGACGCGTGCCGAGCTTCTTGAAATCTGGCTTGATCTTCTTGGTCAACCGGCTTTCCGATGGATCGAGAAGGACCATTTCCTTCACGTTCACTTCGCTCAGCACAAGTTCCCTGATCGCATGCAATCGATCGCGCATCTTCGGATCGAGAACAGGTACGAGCAGCTTTTGGAGCGGCTGGCGAACGCGATGTCCTTCCTTCTTGCGGATGCTGAGAACCAATGATGTCAACCGTTGCGCAAGGCGCGTGCGTTGCTCCATTTCCTCGTCGATCGCGGCTTTGTCGGCGACCGGCCAATCGCTCAAGTGAACGCTCGATCCTGTGAGATCGCGATGCAATCGATCGGCGAAGAACGGCGCGATCGGTGCGCTCAACTGCGCCACTTTCACCAGGCATTCGTGAAGAGTTGAATATGCGGCGATCTTGTCATCGCCCATCTCGCCTTTCCAGAAACGGCGCCGGTTCAGGCGCACGTACCAATTGCTCAGGTCCTCGATCACGAAATCCTGGATCGCACGCGCCGCCTGCGTGGGTTCATGATCGGAATAGGCCGAATCACATTCCGCGACCAAGCTGTTCAGTCGTGAAATGATCCATCGATCGGCAGGATCGGTCTTTGGCGAAGCCGTGCCTGGAGTGGGATCGAAACCATCGATGTTGGCGTAAAGTGCGAAGAAGCTGTACGTGTTGTGCAACGCACGGAAGAACTTGCGTTGCACTTCGGCGATGCCTTCCGGATCGAATTTCAGGTTGTCCCACGGCTGCGCGTTGCTGATCATGTACCAGCGCACGGCATCGGGGCCGAATTGATCGAGCGTCTTGAACGGATCGACCGCGTTGCCGAGCCGCTTGCTCATCTTCTGGCCGTTCTTGTCGAGCACCAGTCCGTTGCTGATCACGGTGCGATAGGCGACATCATCGAAGACCAACGAAGCGATCGCGTGAAGTGTGTAGAACCAGCCGCGCGTCTGATCCACGCCTTCGGCGATCAGATCCGCCGGAAAACTCCGATCGAAAGGTGTGCGGAAAGGCCTTGGATCGTTCGATCGAAGTTTCTCATGGTCCAATCCCCATTGCGCGTAAGGCATCGATCCGCTGTCGAACCACACATCGATCAGGTCGTTCTCGCGCTTCATCGGTTTTCCGGAAGTGCTCACCAAAATGATCCGGTCGACATACGGCTTGTGCAGATCCACGGCATCGTACTGCTCATCGGTTGGCGTCTTCGGATCGAAACCAGCCAGCGGATCTTCCTTCATGAACCCGGCCTTGATCGACCTTTCGATCTGTTCCTTCAACTGCGAAAGCGTGCCGATGCAGATCTCTTCTTTTCCATCATCCGTACGCCAGATCGGCAACGGGATCCCCCAGAAACGCGAACGTGAAAGGTTCCAATCCTGAACATTCTCGAGCCAATTCCCGAAACGGCCGGTGCCAGTGCTTTCGGGCTTCCAAATGATCGACTTGTTCAGTTCGATCAGCCGATCCTTCTTCGCTGTTACGCGCACGAACCAGCTGTCCATCGGATAATAGAGAACAGGCTTGTCGGTGCGCCAGCAGTGCGGATAGTTGTGCTCGAATTTTTCAACCTTGAAGGCACGGCCCATCTCCTTCAGCTTGATCGAGAGATCGACATCCACCGATCGCTCGGGCGCGGTTCCTTCCGTGTAATATTCGTTCTTCACATAGCGGCCCGCGAACTCGCCCATCTCCGGCGTGAAGCGGCCTTGCAGATCAACGAGCGTGAGCGTTCCGATGCCGTGCTGCTTCGCCACGCGCTGATCGTCCGCACCGAAACTGGGCGCGGTATGGACAACGCCGGTTCCATCTTCCGTGGTAACGAAATCGCCGGTGATCACGCGGAACGCGTCGCCATCCTTTGGTTGCGCGTATTTCAGCAATTGCTCGTAACGGATCCCTTCCAGATCGGAACCCTTGCATTCACCGATCGGCATCCAAGGGATGTTCTTCCCATCCTTTTTATACTGATCCAGATCGGCGACCTGATCGACCTTGTTCTTCTCGTTGAAATAGGCGCTCATCCGCGCTTTCGCGAGAACGGCCGTGCACGGTTCGTGCGTATAGGGATTGAACGTCCGGATCGAAACGTAATCGAGCTTCGGGCCTACGGAAAGCGCAGTGTTGCTTGGAAGCGTCCATGGCGTGGTGGTCCAGGCGAGGATGAAGACACCACCCCTGCCCTCTCCGGTGGAAAGGGAGTTCATCCTGAATAGGAATTCCGATAGCTCGTCGCGGATCACCTTGAACATCGCGACAACGCTGGTATCCTTCACGCTGCGATACGTACCGGGCTGATTCAGTTCATGGCTGCTCAACCCCGATCCGGCGGCCGGCGAATACGGCTGGATGGTGAAACCTTTATACAGCAGATCGCGATCGTACATCTGCTTCAACAACCACCACACCGTTTCGATGTAGCGCGTTCTGTAGGTGATGTACGGATGATCGAGATCGAGCCAGAAACCGATCCGTTTCGTGAGGTCGTTCCAGACATCGGTGTAGCGCATCACCGCTTCGCGGCACTTCGCATTGTATTCCTCTACACTGATCTTCTTCCCGATGTCCTCTTTCGTGATCCCGAGCTCCTTTTCAACGCCGAGTTCCACCGGAAGTCCGTGCGTATCCCAGCCGGCTTTCCGATCCACGCGAA
Source organism: Bacteroidota bacterium (assembly GCA_023418095.1). Lineage (GTDB taxonomy): Bacteria > Bacteroidota > Bacteroidia > Flavobacteriales_F > PHOS-HE28 > PHOS-HE28. The sequence continues at coordinate 23,177 of JAEZDL010000120.1, read as the reverse complement.
AACCTTTCTGCGTTCTATAACGGCAGAAGATATCCTTGATCGCACGCGCCATTACGTGATGGATCCCCGGCAGACCGTTCGCACTCGGCGGACCTTCATAGAAAACATACTCCGGCGCATCCTTCCGCAGTTCGAGGCTTTTCCCGAACGTATCCTCCTTCTCCCAGATCGCAAGGATATCCTGCGCGAGCCGTGGAAGATCGAGTTCGTCGTACTGTGGGAAATGCCTTGACATGCTTGGTGGAAAAGGGCGGCAAAGATAACCCGGACAGAATTCTTGTGCAGATAGGATCAGTGGTTTAAAAAGACCAAAGCAGCATTATTGAATTACATTACGTCTCAATTCAAATTCCATCGCCATGTTCTTCAGATCCTGTTCTTTCCTGATCTCGATCGGTCTTTGTTCAATGGGGATGGCTTTGGAAGTAAGCGTTTATTCCACCGATGCTTCGTGCGGATTGAACAACGGAACGGCAACGGCTTCGCTGGATACGCTGAACGGCGGAGAAGCTCCTTTCGCCTACCTGTGGTCTCCCTCGCCAGCGACCGGACAAGGGACCTATAATGTGACCGGACTTGCCCCAGGCGACTATTCGGTCGTTGTAACTGATGCGAACGGCTTGACCGCTACTGAAACGTTTACCATACAAGGTTTCCCGAACCTTTTTCCGGACGACACGATCGTACCAATGGTAACAAGTTGCTTTACTGATTGTAACGGAAGCATGGGACTTTGGGATGGAATTATCGGAGGGACTGGTCCGTATTCAGGAACTGTGGATCAACCCGGTGCTTCCGTATTCGTTTACTGGGGTGGGATCGGTGTGAGCGGGCTTTGTGAAGGCGGACCGTATAACGTCACAGTCACGGATGCGCTTGGTTGCACTGCACAGCTCGTAGTGGAAGAAGTCGAGATCTTTGATCAGGTTCAACTATTGGGTCAATCGGTAACAGCGAGTTGCCCGAACGGAAGTACCGGAACCGCACAGCTCTTATTCGATCGGCCGGTAACGCTGACCAACTATGATACGTGGCAGCCCCTAAGTATGGATAGCGTGAGCTACCATGATCTCTCGGGGCTACCTCCGGGACCGTTGAATATCCTGGCCATTGGTTTTCTAACACCTTGTCCTGATTCAGTCTCCGTGTCGTTGGTCATTCCGTCTTCATCAAACAACTGTGGATCGATAAGCGGAACCATCTTCGTCGATCTGAACGGCGATTGCATCCAGGATCCTGGCGAGTTCGGACTTCCGAACCGCACGCTTCAATTCTCAACGCAGGACTTGGCGATCACCGATGCGAACGGAAATTACACGCGAGACCTGCCATTGGGCGAACATGATCTGAGTTTTTCCATGCCTAACTATTCGCCGATCTGTCCCGCTATGCCATTCACGTTCGATCTCACAACATCAGATCCAATGGTGCAACAGGATATCGCGATGCAATTCAATGGCGGCGGACCTGATGTATTCGTGGAGCTCATCGCTTCACAAGCCAAACCCGGTTATTCCGCGTGGGTTTCGGTCTCTGTAGTAAACAACAGTCCTTACACTTTCACAGGGCTGGAATTGCAATTGCAACATTCTATATTGCAAACACTCGATCCGAATGATACATCATCTGTAGCCACTGTGATCGGGCCGGGCTTGATCTCGTGGCAGATCCCTTCGATCGCACCGATATCCACCCAGCAATTCTGGCAAGCCCTAGTACTTCCTGCGGATCCAGCACTGATCGGAACGCAGATAGATTATTCAGCACAACTGATCCAGCCTGTTCCAGATAATGATCCATCAAACGATTCCGATCAACAATCTATAACTGTTGTTGGCGCCTATGATCCAAATGATAAACTGGCGATCACTAGCACACAAGGATTCCCCGATATCTATTCCTTGAATTTCGATCAATACGTTGATTACACCATTCGTTTCCAAAATACCGGGAACGCAGAGGCGGAACATGTATTCCTTGATGATACGATCTCCGATCTATTCGATGCGAGCACCTTGGAGATCCTTGGCGCTTCACATTCCTATGAAGTGGATTGGTTGGAAGACCGATCGATACGATTTGACTTTCCACAGATCATGTTGCCGGACAGCACCACCGATCCAGTAGGAAGTCAAGGTTTCGTAAGCTTCAGGCTTTATCCGGTCCAGGCCATAATACCTGGTGATCTTTTGCTAAATGCTGCTGATATCTACTTCGACTTCAATCCTCCGATCCGAACGAACACAACAGAACTGCTCGTAGAACTTACCGAATCAATAGAAGAGAACGCAGAAACTTCGATCGGATCGTTCCCCAACCCGACCTCCCATCAGATCACGATCGAAGCAACAGATCTCGGCCAATTCATTTGGGCGATCACCTCGACGGATGGAAAGAACGTCCTGGCTGGACGCAACGCCGCGCAAGAGCGAAGCATCGATGTTTCTTCACTCGCCAAAGGCCAGTACATCCTTCAAGTGATCGGCAGCGATCGAACCGGCTACGCGAAATTCATCAAGCAATGATCGATCACAACAACGTCTCCGGAAGGTTTTCGTAACCTTCATCCACTTCCAGGTCCGGCTGTTTGTAGGCGTTCACCGCGAGCTGATCGCAGAGTTCGTTCAACGGATGTCCGTTGTGCCCGCGGATCCATTTGAACTTCACGTTATGCTGGCGGAAGACTTTCAAGAAACGCTTCCATAGATCGGGGTTCTTTGTCTTGGCGAAGCCTTTCTTCTCCCAACCAAAGAGCCAGCCTTTTTCGATCGCATCCACAACATACTTACTGTCGCTAACCACCGTGACCTGCATGCCTGGACGCTTCAGTGCTTCCAGCGCGACGATCACCGCGAGCAATTCCATGCGGTTGTTGGTAGTGCGCCTGAAGCCGCCCCATAATTCCTTGCGATACTTGCCGGATTCCAGCACGGCGCCGTAGCCCCCAGGACCAGGATTTCCGCTGGCGGCGCCGTCGGTATGGATCGTTACCTGCATTTGCGATCGCGAAGATCTTCGATCGTTGCCGGATCTTTGATCATTCCGCGTAAATTTCACGCATCCAACAGCCGAACCATGAGAAAGATCGCTACCCTTTTGCTCGTCCTTCCGTTCGCGATAAACCTTTCAGCGCAGCAGATGCAGAAATGCTGCAACACCACCAACAGCTCCTTCCTGCTGGGCAGCATGACCTATGCACGGCACAACCAGAGCCTTTACCTCCCGTCGGATTTCAACAACAACATCTCCGGCAACATCACGCACATCTATTACCGCTACGGCACCGCCAATGCAGAGCAGGGCAATGTGCTCACCGATCTTACGATCAGCATGGCGCATACCACGCAGACAAGCTTCATCAACGACCTGTTCATCACACAGGGCTTGCAGCCGGTATTGACCAGCGCGGTGTACACCATTCCACCCGGCTTGCCCGACGAGTGGTTCGTGATCGAATTGGATCAGCCCTTCGCATACGATGCCTCGCTCAATCTGGTCGTGGACATCAATTTCGATCAAAGCGAAACCCTGCTCACCTGCCGGGCAGTGGCCACACCAGGACGCAAGATCGCCACGGGCGATCCGCTTTCTCCTGTAGGCACCACCACAACAAGTGATAACCTTCACGACATCGGTTTCGATCTGGATGGCGCGACCGGCATTTCCTCCAGCGGACCGATCACGTTCACAAGCCATCCCAATCCAGCGAACGATCGGCTCCAGGTCACATTCGGCCAGGCGATCGATGCTCCGATCGAAGTGCGTATCATGGATGCCACCGGCCGATCGGTGGGTGAACGAAAGCTGCCCAAAGGTTCCGATCGGCTGTTGCTTGATGTATCCGCGTTCGCTCCAGGTCTTTACACCATCACATCGGCCGATCGCTCGATCAACGTTCGGTTCGTTCGCGAGTGAAGCAACGGCCTACGGAAAGAGATACGTGATATTCCCGGCGAAAAGCTTCACCGAGATCGCCAGCAGGATTATCCCGAAAGCTTTTCGCAGCACGATCAGGCCCACGCGGCCGAGCATGCGCTCGATCCTGTTGGTGAGCAGCAACACCACCACCACAACGATCATGTTCAGCGCGATCGCAACAAGAATGTTCACCGTTTGGATCTCCGCACGCAAGGAAAGGATCGTGGTGATCGTGCCGGCGCCGGCGATCACAGGGAATGCGAGCGGCACTATACTATAGACCTTCGGATCGTTGCTCGGGAGGCCGGGCGCTTCGGGATTCGATTGATCTTCCCTGAAAAGCTTGATGCCGAGGATCATTTCAAGCGCGATGAAGAACAGTACGAGCGCACCGGCAACGGCGAACGAATTCACATCGATCCCCACGAACGAAAGGATCGCCTCGCCAACGTACAGGAATGTGATCATGATCGCCAGGCTCACCAGTGTGGCCCGCGCCGGATAGATCTTGCCGGCCTTCTGGCGCACCTGCAGAATGATCGGGATACCGCCCACGATATCGATCACCGCGAACAACACCAGGAAAGCCTTGCCGATCTCCGCAATGTCCAGCATGCGTGCAAAGTTGATGCAGTAAGTGCGGGTGTGGGCGATGCCGCCTGGATCTTTCTACATTTTAGAAGAACGATCGGTGCGGCGGCCCGCGCTGCTACGGGCTGCGCTTCGCTCCGGTTCCTTCCCTTCGGTCAGGGAACTTCCCCTGCGCATCGCTATCGCAACCCCTCGATCAGCCTTTCCACCGCCAGCGGGAAATGGTGGTGTTCAAGGGCATGTATCCGATCGGCGAGCGTTTCGGGCGTATCATCCTCCTTCACTTCGCATTCGATCTGCAACAAGTGTTCGCCTTCATCATAATGTTCGTTCACCAGGTGGATCGTGATCCCGCTTTTGCGATCACCAGCTGCGATCACCGCCTGGTGTACGTTCGCCCCGTACATCCCTTTTCCGCTGTACTTCGGTAGCAGCGCAGGATGGATGTTCACGATCCGGCCATCAAAAGCGCGCACCATTGCGATCGGGATCAGCCGCAGGAAACCCGCGAGCACGATCACATCGATCCGTAGCGCGCTCAATTCCTTTTCAACAACACCTTCGCGCAATTCCTTTCCGGTGAACAACAGGCTGGGAACGCCCAGGTCCCAGGCGCGCTGCAGTACTCCTGCCTGCGGCTGATCACAACCGATCACCACCACTTCGGCAAGCGCATTTCCCTTGAAATGCTCGATCAACCGCTGCGCGTTCGTGCCCGATCCAGAGGCCAGGATCGCGATCCTGGTACGGTCTCCCAATGCCATTGCGGTGCGAAGATGCGAACCTTTTCAATGCCATGGCGGCACTTTCTGCACGGTCCAACGAACTACTTTCTTCAGCCGGGAATGTTGAGGATCAGTGGCTTAAGGCGCAAGCAAGGTCCCGATCGGGCTTCTGTGCAGAACATCCATCGATCCGGCGAGTTGCAAAACTGAAAATTGTCTTTCCTTTGCAGCCTGTTCAACCAACAACGAACCGACATGTCGGACATTAAGTCAAGGGTCATCGCCATCATCGTGGATAAGCTCGGAGTAGATCAGGGCGAAGTCACCCCTGAGGCGAGTTTCACGAACGACCTTGGCGCGGACAGCCTTGATACCGTCGAGCTCATCATGGAGTTCGAAAAGGAGTTCAACATCGCCATCCCCGATGATCAGGCCGAAAAGATCCAGACCGTGGGTCAGGCCGTGGATTACGTGGAGAAGAACGCAAAGTGATCCCGGTCCGCAAGGACCTAACGTATGGAGCTCAGGCGCGTGGTAGTTACCGGTCTGGGTGCGCTTACGCCCATAGGCAATACTCTCTCTGAGTATTGGGATGGGTTGGTGAGCGGCCGCAGCGGCGCTGCGCCCATAACCCGGTTCGATGCAACCAAGTTCAAGACGCGGTTCGCCTGTGAAGTGAAAGGGTTCAACCCCGAGGACTTCATCGATCGGAAAGAGGCGCGGAAAATGGATCCCTACAGCCAGTTCGCTGTGGTGTGTTCCGATGAAGCGATCGCCGACAGCGGGCTCGATCTGGCCAGGGAGGATCTCGATCGCTTCGGCGTTGTGTGGGGTTCCGGGATCGGCGGCTTGAAGACGTTCCAGGACGAATGCATGAACTTCGCCAAGGGCGATGGCACACCGCGTTTCAATCCGTTCTTCATCCCGAAGATGATCGCGGACAGCGCGTCGGGCCTGATCAGCATGAGGCACGGTCTGCGCGGCCCTTCGTACGTCACGGTCTCCGCCTGCGCTTCGGGCAACAACTCGATCATCGATTCCTTCAACCTGATCCGCCTTGGAATGGTGGACATGATGGTGACCGGCGGAAGCGAAGCGAGCATCTACGAAGCGGGCGTGGGCGGTTTCAATGCGCTTCACGCGATGAGCACGCGTAACGACGATCCGGCCACGGCCTCGCGGCCGTACGACAAGGATCGCGACGGATTCGTTCTCGGTGAAGGCGGTGCTGCGATCATCCTGGAGGATCTGGAACATGCACGCGCACGCGGGGCCAAGATCTATGCGGAGATCATCGGCGGCGGAATGTCATCCGATGCGTACCACATCACCGCGCCACATCCGGAAGGGCACGGCGCGTTCCTGTGCATGCGCAACGCCCTGGTCGATGCGAAGATCGATGCCACGGAAGTGGACCTTGTGAATACGCACGGCACCAGCACCCCGATCGGTGATCCACAGGAAGTGAAGGCGATCCAGCGTTTGTTCGGCGATCATGCCTACAACCTCAGCATCTGCTCCACCAAGAGCATGATCGGCCATTTGCTCGGGGCCGCCGGCGCTGTGGAAGCTGTGGCCAGCATCCTCGCGATCAAGAACAACATCGTACCGCCCACGATCAACCACTTTACCGACGATCCGGAGATCGATCCGAAGCTCGACTTCACCTTCAACAAGTCGAAACCCCGCACGGTGAACATTGCGATGAGCAATACGTTCGGTTTCGGTGGCCACAACACATCGGTGGTCTTCCGCAAGTACCAGTAGTTCCAGTCACGTGATCCGCAGGCTCTTCGATCGAACACGAGATCCGGAGGATCGGCTTGTGCGCGCTTGGTGCAGGAAGACACTGGGCATAACACCGGGAAAGATCGAGCTTTATCGTGAAGCCTTCCGCCATGTGAGCGCGGTTCCCGATGATCGATCGGACCTTCCCGATAACGAACGCCTGGAGTTCCTTGGTGATTCGATCCTTGACGCGATCATCGGTCATCTTCTATTCACGCAATATGCGGACAAGGACGAAGGTTTCCTCACGCGATTGAGAAGCAAATTGGTAAGCCGCACGCAACTGAACCTGCTCGCGAAGCACATGGAGATCGATCGCGTGATCAAGAGCAATGTGGCTAAGGATAGCACTTCATCCGTACCGGGGAACGCACTGGAAGCATTGATCGGAGCGCTGTTCCTGGACAAGGGTTTCGATCGCACCAGAAAGGTCGTTGTCGGTCTGCTCACCAAACATTTCGATCTGAAGGCGATCGAAAAAGAAGATCGTGATGGCAAGAGCCGCTTGCTGGAATGGGGCCAGAAACGTCGCAAACGGATCGATTTCGTGATCCACGAAGAGACCGCACAAGGGCGCGGAAAGATCTACGTATGCGAAGTGCGGATCAATGGTGAGATGAAGGGCACCGGCCGCGGCATCAGCAAGAAAGTTGCGGAGCAGGACGCGGCACAGAGCGCGTTCCGAAGCATGCGCTCAAGGCGGCCGCAGCAGCCGAAGCCGAACGCGCCGGAAGGCCCGCCTGCAGCAGCGAAGGAGAGCCGCAGAAGCGGAGCTGCACCAAAGAAAGCTCCGCGGATCGCGGCGGACCGATCAACGGAAAGACCGCCGAACGGAACGGCCCGATCAAAGCCCCGCCGTTGGAAAAAGCCGGGCACAGGAACAGCCAAAGGCACACCTGACAAGCCGTTGTGAATAGTGCGTTCCGCAGCCGTGCGATGGCTGTACTGCGGATCTACCTTTGAGCGTTCTGAAGAAGGGAACCGCTAGGAATGGCCCGGTTGAAATTGGATATTGAAGCCGATCCGGAAGTGAACGTGATCGGGATCAGCAGCCACGTGCGCGACCACCGGCTATGCTGGTCGATCAACCGCACGCTTGGCATGGAACTCACCCGCCGGCGCCAGGGGATCGCGGAGATGCAGAACGGGCGCACCGCGGAATTCAGTGCATTCGATCAGTTCGATGACGAGGCGCAGGCCAACTGCACGCTCGTGAACAACCACAGCACCGAAGGCGTGCTATTGCGCGATCTGCGCCAGGCGGATTTCTTCCTTGTCGTCGATCACGAATGGAATGAACCCGTGGACCATCTTCTTTCAAGATTGCGCCAGGCGGAATTCGTACTCGCCGCATTTCCCATCAGCTTCGCTCAACTGAAGGAAGGACATAAATTGTTGATGTAAGAATGATCGATCCGAAGACGAAGATCGTTGCGACGCTCGGGCCTGCATCCTCCTCGAAAGAGGTGCTGCGCGAGATGATGTTGAACGGAATGGACGTATGCCGGCTGAATTTCAGCCACGGCAATTATGATTTCTATTCCGGGCTGATCAGGACGATCCGTGAACTGAACGAAGAACTCGGTTTCACCACCGCCATCCTGGCCGATCTGCAAGGACCCAAGATGCGGATCGGTGAAATGCAGAACGGCGCGATCGAGCTGGCCGAAGGTGATGAACTGGTGATCCAGACCGAGACCGTGAAAGGAATCCCAGGGCTGGTGAGCACCACCTACCAGCAGTTCCCCAGCGATGTGAAGAAAGGCGAAATGGTGCTGCTGGATGACGGCAAGATCCGGCTGGAAGTGACCGGTACCGACGGCCGATCGAAAGTGACCACGCGCGTTCTGCACGGCGGACCGCTCAGCGCCAACAAAGGTCTCAACCTTCCCAATACAGCTGTCAGCCTGCCAAGTCTCACCGAAAAGGACAGGCAGGACCTTGAATTCGCACTGGATCAGGATGTGGATTGGATCGGGCTCAGCTTTGTGCGAAGTGCGCGCGACATCACCGAGCTGAAATCCATCATCTACGAGCGCGAGAAGCATGCGCGTGTGGTGGCCAAGATCGAGAAGCCGGAGGCGTTGCTGGAGATCGATGAGATCATCCGAGAAAGCGATGCATTGATGGTGGCGCGCGGAGACCTCGGCGTGGAGATCCCGATGGAAAAAGTTCCGTTGATCCAGAAGGATCTGATCCGCCGCTGCCTGCTGATGCACAAGCCGGTGATCGTGGCAACGCAGATGATGGAGAGCATGATCACCAACATCACACCCACGCGCGCCGAAGTGAACGACGTGGCGAACGCGGTGCTCGATCATGCCGATGCGGTGATGCTGAGCGCCGAGACCAGCGTGGGGAAGCATCCGGTGGAAGTGGTGAAGGCGATGCACCGCATTCTCATTGAAATGGAGAAGAGCGATGACATGTTCAATGTGCCTTCGCCGCCACTGGAAGAGAGCGATCGCATGGTGACCGATGCGATCTGCATGGCGAGCGTACGCATGGCCGCCGCGATCAACATAAAGGCGATCGTTACCATGACGCACAGCGGTTACACGGCCTTCAAGATCAGCAGCATGCGGCCCAAGGCGCACATATTCGCCTTCACCAGCAACCGCTCGATCCTAACGATGCTGAACCTGGTCTGGGGCGTGCGGGCGCAGTATTACGACAAGACCGTAAGCACCGATCACACCATCGCGGACATCAAGCACATTCTTCGTGCGAAGAAGTTCGTGAAGAAAGGCGATCTGATCGTGAACGTGGCGAGCATGCCCATCGCCGATCAAGGTATGGCGAACATGCTCAAGCTGAGCCCGGCGTAGTTATTCCAGCACCAGGCGTTGCGTGGAAATGCCCCGATCTGTTTGTAGTGTGACCAAATAAAAGCCTTTGGGTTGATCGGAAAGATCGAGCTGATGGCTTGCGCTTTTCACTTGATCAGTCACCACCTCCCGACCAAGGACATCATGGACTTGGACTGTTCCGTGATCGGAAACATTTTCCATTCTGATCAGAAATAGACCGCTGGTCGGATTCGGTGACATCTGGAAGATCCAGCGGTTGTAACCAATGATCGAAGTTGAGACATCTACTGTAACTATTGAGGTGTCACTAGCGGTACAGCCTGTGAATGGATCATCGTACGTGTATACAATGGTATGGCTGCCAGCACCAAAGGCAGCGGGATCAAATTCCGACATTGGCTCCCCAGAAGCGGCGATCGTATAAATACCGCCCTCCGGCAAGCCGCCCGTCAGCAGCAAGGGCGGATCACTCAATGCCACGGAATTGAAGGGCAGTTCCAATTCGATCAGAGAAAGCAGGTGATCTGGCTCATATGCATGCCACGAAACCGTATCATCGCGAAAGATCACTAGATCCTGGTAGCCATCACCATTAATATCTGCCAAGCGCGTACAGCGAGAGAACAAACTGTCGAGTTGTTGAGTGGAAGAAAATTCTTCTGTCGCCGGGTCGTAGGCATTCCAGCGCAAAAAAATGTTCGAAGCAGAAAATGGCCATGAAGTCCATAAAAGAGTCACTTGCTCATTACACCCGATGATCCCAACATGCCCTGTAGCGTATACCCCGTTGTATTCGAGATGATGATGCTCAAAAATATCGAATCCGGTCTGAGCCGTTGGATTTTCGAACCAGCCCACTCGATCCCAAACATCTACAATATCCAGATCTCCATCACCCTCCACATCGATAAGTAGGCGATTATGATTCAATGCATCTATACCGTTCGCTATGAGCTGAGTGCTCCAAGAGGTTCCATCGCCTGCATTGATCAATGCATATGCATCATAATGACCTAGCACAATATCGTTGTCGGCATCTCCGTCAATGTCACCCACCATGAAAATATGGCCATTAGAAGCGTTATGTGTATATGACCCAGTATTGGAAAAGTCCTCGCCTGTATTGATCAACCAGTTCAAGCTTCCTTCACCTTGATAAATGATCTCCGGAAGTTGATCATTATTGATGTCGGAGCAGATAAAAGGACCAAAGTCGATCCCGGTTGCGATCACACTAGGTGGAGCGAAGCCTTCCTCGAGCTTCTCAAGGAGCAAAAGTGTCATTTCGCCCTGCACAACATCAGAGATCACTAGATCCAGATCTCCATCAAGATCAATGTCGGCTGGTTCGTACCTGTCAGGAGAACTATAGATCAAAGGATGCTGGAAAAATGTGCCTGCCCCATCAACATTCTCAGACCAATGTAAAGACGCAGAAGCGGGCGAGCCAATTTGCTGAATGATCACATCCATGTCTCCATCTCCATCCATGTCGGCAGGCCAAAGTGCTTTGGGGAATTCTGCTGCAAACAAGCCTGTAGCCACAGTAATAGGTTCAGAGAACTGGCCGAAGATCACAGTAGGCAGGAATATGACCAGAAAAACTAAATACTTCATTCTGAACTATTTATTGCCAAATTACACTTTTCAAAAGACTCTGCTCACCGCCCCAATACCAGATCCAAATAGAACCCAAGCTTCTTCAATCGCGCCCGCAGATCCAGTTCGGTGAACATGCAGCTGATCGTATCGGCAAGCGCTGGGTTTTTATTCTCTCGATCAACGACGAAATCGAAAAGCCAGGCTTTGTCGCACCATTCAACCCGCAGTTTGTAATACAAGCTCAATCCGGACGAGGGATTAGTCAAGAAGCCGATCAAGGCATGGCGAACATGCTGAAGCTGAGCCCGGCGTAGTTACTCCAGCACCAGGCGCTGCGTGGTAATGCCATGATCGGTTTGCAGCGTGACCAGGTAGATCCCTTTTGCTTGATCGGAAAGATCCAGTTGGTGATCTCTCCCGTTGACAACTGTGTGTAGCAACTTCCTGCCGATCGCATCAAGCACGGTGAGAGTTCCTGAACTGCTGGAAGGAAGCCGGATGGTCAACTGGCCGGCGGTCGGGTTCGGGAACATTTGGAACATGGCGGCGGAATGATCGGAAATTCCGGTAGTATTCTCGATCACGGTGTATGCCGTATTCGTGATCACCGGTGCATTGAAGTCGAAGAATATCGACGCTTGGTTCAGAATGGAATCTCCAACCACCAATGAGGGTTGCGGTCTTATTCGATATCGGACAAACCCATGACTACGCGGCTCATTCGTATTCGAGTCCGGCAACAGAATGTCATAATGCCGGAACCACAGTATTCCCGCATCATTATCAAAGTCGATCTCCACCTCATGGGAGGATGAAACAAATTCAAACGAACCCCGGACCAATGTTTCCGGTAGTTGGTCTTTGATCGATACGGTGAAGGCCGTATCTGTTCCAGTGTTCTGGAAACGAATGATGTATTCAAGAGGATCTTCGGCAATGGAATCGACATGGATGATCTCGCGATCGACCTGTATATCATTTGGGTCGTAGGAGGCTGTGACAATGATCGGTCGCGTAACCTCGTTGTCGTGGATCACCTCATCACCTTCGATAGGCTCGATCACTGCATGGACCGTAATGACCTCACCGATCTGTGCCGTTACATCAACCTGGAAAGTTGCCCTGATCGAACCTCTTTCAAAAGGATCCAATGCTGGCAGGGATGACCATGTCACCGAATTACCGGCAACCAGGTTCGCTGGAACATCCGACGAAAGGAACTCGATCTGATCGCTAGTGGTAAGTTGGATCTGGGGTGAGATCACAGTTGTGCCGCGATTCATGTGATCCAGCTGAACAGTCGCCTGGAAGCCGGGACGGAAAGGGTTTGTAGCCACTTCGATCCGCAGGTCATTCACCTGTTGATCCGCTTGAAAAGCAAAATCCCTTGTCTCATTATTCTGGTACCCCTCCAATGGAATGGACCACTGTAATGGTGATGAAGTATACAATGCATGAAAGTCCGCAGTAGTTAAGTCGATCGTTCCCGTCTCGGGAATATGCAGCACATATTCACCTGCATGGTCGGTAAGGTCGATCCAACCAGAGCCTTCATGCTGTACCACATGATGCTGTAAGCGGGGTTCAGCAGCATCCATCAGGCCATTGACATCGAGGTCCACGAATACATTGCCGGCAATGGTATTGTATTGATCGGTCATTCTTACCAACCACATATCACCATTACCCTGATACCCAAGACCCGCCGGATCGCCGTCCTGCGAATGTGTTGATCCGATAAGTGCAAATCCCGAATTGGATGTTTGCCTTATGGAATAGAACCTGTCCACATGGGATCCGCCTAAACATGTTGTCCACTGTATCCCTCCAGTTTGGTCCAATTCGGCTAACCAGCCGTCACCGGAACCACCATTGCAGCCATTCATGTCAACGTCAACACCCCAGGTATGGCCTACGACCATGTAGCCGCCATTCTTGAGTTGAATGATATCGTATCCAATATCGGCGGCCGTGCTTCCGATCGTTCTTTGCCATTCGATGTTTCCGACAGGATCTATCTTAAGTACCCTGGAATCCATATTACCATACGCCTCATCAATATCGCCATCAAAATTCTCGATCTGTCCAATGCAGACATAGCCTCCCTCGTTCGTCCTTTCGATCTTGATACCATTATCGTTGCCCGAGCCTCCGTAACATTTCGTCCATTCGACCGCCAATTGGTCATTCAGCTTGATCAATACCATGTCGGTCCCGCCGTGATTATCCGTAACATCTCCATCCGATGACCCTACAGTACCGCAGATCATAAATCCACCATCGGAGCTTGATACCAGATCCGATCCATAATCCGTTCCAGATCCACCCCAGATGGACTCCCAAATAAGTTCGCCTGCTGCATCGAGCTTGAATAACCAGATATCCTGGTACTCGATGCTCTCCGGATCGTTCAAGGGAGGATCGCCCAGGCTTCCCACGCAGAAATATCCACCATCCGGAGTAGGTATGATATCCGAAGCCGAGTCCCATCCGGGCCCGCCCAGGACTGACTCCCACTGAATATCACCAAAACCATCCAACTTCAGTATCCACGCATCTTTCAGACCTTGTATCTCCTCCACCGATGCGATATCACCGTCCACCGAACCTACCGATCCGGTGATCAGATAACCACCGTCCGGCGTTGTGATCAATCGGTATAATTGCTCCCTATCGCTACCGCCAAATGTTCGCTCCCATTGGATCTCACCGTCATGATCGATCTTGGCGACCCATATATCGTCGAGCCCATGGTTCATTGAAATATCTCCATCAGAGGAAAAGGTCGTTCCGGCAAGGACGTACCCTCCGTCAGCAGTGGGCTCCGCGACCTGAGGTGCATCGACATGGGAACCACCGTACAGAGCCTGCCAATGGATAATAGGAGTTTGTGCGATCGACCTGAACAGCGAGATCAGCCCTACCAAGATCGCAGCGCAGCGTAAAGTCATTCGATCGAGATTAAACTTCAGTGAAAAATTCCTACGGCATGCAAATTAGTGAACGACCAGAGTTTCCGTGATCAGGCTTCTTCACCGCCCGAGAACCAGATCCAAATAGAACCCAGGATTCTTCAGCCGTGCCCGCAGATCCAGATCGGTGAACATGCAGCTGATCGTTTCGGCAAGCGCTGGATTTTTGTTCGCCCGATCCACCACGAAATCGAAGAGCCAGGCCTTGTCCGCGAGTTGTTGCAACCGCGTACTGATCGCCAATTCCTGGCCCAGGCGTTTCCATACGCGTTGATCGTATGCTTTCAGTTTCGCCGCTGAAAGATCCTTTGACGCGATCGCATCGGCTGCTATATCCGCTGAGTGAACACCGCTGATCATGGCATGGCTGATGCCTTCGCCGGTGAACGGATCGATGAGGTGAGCGGCATCACCGATCAATAGATAGCCATCACCGCTGATCTTTCTTCGCTTGCTCGCAAGCGGCAGGCCCATTCCCCCGATCGGACCTTCCAGTTCTGCATCGGCAAAGCGATCCTTCAACGCAGGATGTTCCTTCAGCAGCTGTTGCATCAGTGCTTTCAGATCGGCCTTGCGCTTTCGCACCACATCGCTGCGCAGGCCGAGGCCGACGTTCGCACGGCCTGCGGGCAGCGGGAAGATCCAGAGATATCCAGGCAAAAGGTCCTTGAGGAAGATGAGTTCAATGAAGCCTTGCGGATCGAGGCCTTTCACTCCTTTGTAATACGCGCGGACACCAGCGGCATGGTGACGCGGCTTCATCTCCAAGCCACCAACGTGCCGGGAAAAACTGGAATTCGCACCCGATGCATCGAGGACCAGATCGGCTTCGATCGAATATTCGGCGGACGAGATCACCCATCGGCCTTTCTTTCGATCAAAGGCCTTTGCTGCTTCACCTTCCAGAACAGTGAGGTTACTTTCCGAGCGCAACCGATCGAAAAGGAGCGCATCGAATCCGTAGCGCTTCATGATCGCACCAGGCGCTTCTCCGATCCCAGTGTTCCGGCTGAACGGGACGCGTAATGTTCTTCCGCCCGGCGCAACGAACGTGACACCCCAGCTCGGGTGTGCTCTTGCATCCATCTTCACCTGTACTGCCAGTGAAGGATCAAGCCGCTCCAGCGTGCGCATCACTTTTCCGCTGAGCGCATCACCACAGACCTTGTCACGCGGGAAGATCGCCTTCTCGATGACAACGGATAAGATACCGTGTTGCGCTAGCTTCAGTGCAGCGGTGCAGCCACCCGGGCCACCGCCGATGATGCAGACTTGGGTTTGAAGCGAGGTTGTCAGTCGAGGTTGTTGAGGGTTGTAAAGTTGAAGCTTTGATCGAAATGCGGGTTGAACTGCAACGACGCAGCGACAGGTACGCGACGCGATACGACCGCAGAGGCGCGAAGGACGCAAAGTTGAAATACAAATTGAACCGCGACGACGCGACGACGCAACGTTGAACGCAAAGACACGAAGGACACAAAGCTTCGATCCTGAAAGCCCTTTGCACTCTTTAGGCCGGTGCGATCCTTATTTCCTGAAAGTCGCTGCTGTGAATTGATCGAGGAAACGCACGTCGTTCTCCCAGTACATGCGCAGATCGGGAACGCGGTAGAGCAGTTGCGTGATCCGCTCGATGCCCATGCCGAGCGCGAAACCGCTGTACACTTCCGGATCGATACCGCAGTTGGCGAGCACCGCTGGATCGACCATTCCGCAACCCATGATCTCCACCCAGCCGCTGTGTTTGCAGATATTGCAGCCTTTGCCGGCGCAGATCGAACAGCTTATGTCCACCTCGGCGCTCGGTTCTGTGAACGGAAAATAACTTGGCCGCAGGCGGATGGATGCATCGGGGCCGAACATCGCCTTCACGAAATAGTCGATCGTGCCTTTCAGTTCCGCGAAGCTTACGCCTTTATCCACGTACAACGCCTCCACTTGGTGGAACATGCAATGCGCGCGAGCACTGATCGCTTCGTTGCGATAAACCCGGCCCGGAGAGATGGTGCGGATCGGCGGATCGGAACTTTCCATCACGCGCACTTGCACGCTGCTGGTGTGCGTACGTAGCGCCCACTGTTCCTCCGATCCACCAAATGAGACAAAGAACGTATCCTGCATATCGCGCGCCGGATGATCGGGCGGGAAATTGAGCGCAGTGAAGTTGTGGTGATCATCTTCGATCTCCGGTCCCTGGCTCACCGTATAACCGATCCGCGCGAAGATGTCCACGATCCGTTGCCGAACGATGGTGATCGGGTGAAGACTTCCGATGAATTCCGTGAGCGCTGGCGCGCTCAGATCGATCGATAGGCCGGTTGCTTGTGCCGATCCTACAACCGCCGACTTCAATTCATCGATCCGCTGTTGCGCAGCTTTCTTCAATTGATTCAGCCGCTGGCCGAACGCGCGTTTTTCTTCGGGGGAAACCTCCTTGAACGCATCGAAGAGCTGGGTGATCGAACCATTGCGGCCGATCAGGCCGATCCGCAGTTTTTCCGCCTCCTCCGCTGTATCCGCTTTTGCTGCGGCGACTTCGGCTTCAAGCGCCGTGATCTTTTCAAGTAGATCCATGTTCACTTCACTCGCATGTGCATGCGGATATCCTTCAGCGGCCTGTCGTTGCCATCAGTGGGCATGGCCGCGATCGCATCCACCACTTCCATTCCGCTCACCACTTTTCCAAAAACGGTGTAGGCGCCATCGAGGTGGGCGGCACCGCCCTGCGTGGCATAGATCTGCCTTTCCGCCTCGCTGAACTTATGTCCATCTCCCATGCGCGCGTTTCGCTCTTCCAGGCGATCCAGATCGGCAGGTTGGTAGGTTTTACCCTGAACGATGTAGAACTGACTGCTGGCCGATCGGCGCTCCGGATTGATATCGTCACCATCGCGTGCCGCTGCGAGCGAGCCGCGCGAATTGATCAGGCCGGGGACGATCTCGGCCGGGATCGTGGTTTCCGTACTATCCTCGCCCAAAAGCATGCCTGCAGGTGCATTCCTGCTTCTCTTATCTCCACCCTGGATCATGAAACCGGGGATCACGCGATGGAACAACAAACTGTCGTAATGCCCACTTTTCACAAGAGAAATGAAATTGTCCCGGTGGATGGGCGTTTCGTTGTAAAGCTCCACCGTGATCGTTCCCATCTCGGTAAGGATATCCACCTGGACGCGCCTCTTATCGGGAGCGGGCTGGGCGATCGAAACGATGCCGGAGAACAGGAACAGCCAGAGAAGGGCCGATCGCTGCCATATCAGGATGTTTTCTACATTTGACATCGTACAAGCTTCACCGAAAAGGCCACCAAAAGTAACCGAATGCCTACTTCCATGATCCGCCGCGTTCTTGCCAACGTGCTGGTGGTCGCGTTGCTCGCCACGCTCTTTGCGGCATGCAACAAGGAAAAACCCACCACCGCTGTGATCATCGTGAAGACCGCCGATGGCACCCCGGTGCATGAGGCGCACGTGAAGTTGTTCGCGAACCCACCCCTTCCTCTCGGCGACCAGACGCGGTTGAACAAGGAAGGGTTCACCGATGGGGCGGGCCGTGCCGAATTCGATTATTCGGATTTCTACGAAAAGGGCCAGTCGGGCTTTGCGGTGCTGGACATCGTTTGCACCAAGGACACCTTGATCGGCGAAGGCATCATCAAGATCGTTGAAGAGGAGACCACGGAGGAAGTGGTGTTCGTTACCACGCTCTGATCAGTAGTTCTCGAAATAGGCCAGCACGGCTTCCTTCATCAACCTTTCCTGCTCTTCGGCGCCTAGAGAAGGTAGTTCTTGTACGCGTTCGAAATGCGGCCATCCATCGGCATCGCGGCCCAATTCCTTGTAATACCCATACGGCGTCAGCACTACGCAGATCGCGATATGCATCAGGTTCACCTTTTCATCCTTCTTGAATTCCCGCGCATGCTGGCCAAGCTCCTGCACGCCGATGAGGAACAGGATCGCATTGAGATCGAGCGGCGCATCGAAACGCTTGGATAAGCGCGCGACAAGTTCACGCCAGCTTTTCTCGAAACGTAGATCCATTCTTGCGCAAAGTTCGGCCGATCGGCGGATGCTTTTGCGATCTTCACGCCCGCATGGGAACGCAGGGTTTCAATTGGCTTGATCCGATCCTCATCATCGCGATCGGAATGGCCGCGATACGAGGCTTCCAGCGCGGCTTCTTCGTGGAAGTGGGTTCGCTGATCGCACTCTGGCTCGGGGTTTATGCGGCGATCAACTTCAGTGGACATGTCGCCACCTGGCTCGATCTAGGCGCGCATCGGGAGGTCCTTTCGTTCCTGATCACTTTTCTGCTGGTGCTTTTTTTAGTGCACCTGATCGCTCGGGCGCTCACAGCGGTGATCGAGATCGCCATGATGGGTTGGGCCAACAAGATCGCCGGTGTATTGGTTGCCATGCTCCGATCCGCTTTCGTGCTCAGCATCGCGCTCAACATCATGATCGCTTACACCGATGGATCGATGCCTCCAAAAGGGGTGCGCGAAGGTTCTGCGTTTCATGGTCCGATCCGTGCGCTGGCACCGGCGATCCTTCCAGCGCTTGGTGAAACGAAATGGGTTCGGAGCATGATCGAGCAGATCGAGAATGAAGTAAAGTCATGGCCTGAACGACCCATTTCTGTCGACGAATCTCCATAATTGTTCGACGGACTTGACAAAAGTTTCGATATCTGTAAACATTTGGCCCGTGAAAACCAAACGACGAACCAAATGAAACTCAGTACACCGTTCAAGTCGACCGCGCTCATGATGGCCCTGGCCATTGGCGCACCCGCAATGGCCGCAGATGGCGGAGTTGATTGCAACCTGGCGATAACCGTTGAAAGCGATTGCTATGCGCTCAACCTCGGCTGGGGCATGGTAACGGCGATCGATGGTGCGATCACGCCATACGAGTTCCTGTGGTCCAATGGCGCGACCACCCAGTATGTGGAAGGACTTGACAATGGCGACCATTGGGTGATGGTGACCGACGCTGCGGGTTGCTGGCAGAAGGTGGATATCGTGATCGATTGCGACAAGGATGAACCACCAGTTGAAGAACCCTGCGAATTGCGGACACAGACCCAGGGCGGTTGGGGATCGCCTGCCAATGGAAACAATCCGGGCGCTTATCGCAACGAGTATTTCGGCGAAGCCTTCCCCAACGGACTTGTGATCGGTTGCGATCGCACGCTTACGCTCACCTCTGCTGCTGCGGTGGATGCTTTCCTTCCAAGCGGGACAACTGCCAGGATGTTGAATGTGGGAAGCATGGTGGATCCCGGCACCACATACAAGAACGTGCTCGCAGGTCAATTGGTCGCTCTTATGTTGAGCGTTGGGTTCGATATGAATGATCCTGATTTCGGCAGCGGCGGCCTGCTGATCGATGCGGTGATCAACACTGGCATGTTCCAGGGCTGGACCGTGGGGGATCTGATCGACGAGGCCAATAGCTTCATCGGCGGTTGCGGATCGGCCTACACCGCTTCCCAGCTCAACTCCGCGCTTTCCATGGTGAACGAGAATTTCGTGGATGGAACGACCAACAACGGCAACCTGGATTGCGCCAACGGAAAGGACAAAAAGATCCTGATCGATGAGAAAGCCGATCGCGTGGCCGCCTACCCGAATCCGGCGATCGGAACGATCAATGTGGATCTCACCTCCATGAAGCAGGGCGATATCACCATCTCGCTGATCGATGCCATGGGCCGTACCATGAGCACGACTACGAAGCTCAGCGTACTCGCCGGCGACCAGCGCGTGATAGGGATAGATGTGGACCGGATCAACAATGGCAGTTACTTCCTCATGGTGAGCCGCAACGGCGAACTGATGAAGGCGGAGCGCATCGTGATCGCACATTGATCTTTTCCCCACGTACAGGAAGAGGCGCCCCCAAGGCGCCTCTTCCATTTTCGGGGATCCCGCGCCAGTTGCGACCTTTGCAACGGAATGCGCACGCTCGATGTCCGCGAAAAGGCCCGCCTTCTTCCTCATCAACCCGGTGTTTACCAGTTCTACGATGAGGATGGAAAGATCCTGTACGTCGGCAAGGCGAAGGACCTGAAGCACCGAGTGTGCAGCTACTTCGCCAAGCAACACCTGGACGGTAAGACGAACATGCTGGTGAAACGGATCGCCGACCTGCATGTGATCATGGTGCCCACGGAATTCGAGGCATTGCTGCTTGAGAATTCACTGATCAAGGAACACCAGCCGCGGTATAACATCCTGCTCCGCGACGATAAGAGCTTCCCCTTCATACGCATCCGCAACGAGCGCTTTCCGCGCGTGGAAGGAATGCGGAATCCAGAGGAGGATGGTGCGGAATATCATGGCCCGTACGCTAGCGTTCGCACCATGCGCACGGTGCTGCAGCTCGTGCACAAGTTGTACAAACTGCGCACGTGCAATTACGACCTGCATCCGAAGAACATCGAAAAAGGCAAGTACAAACGTTGCCTTGAATACCACATCGGGAACTGCAAGGCCCCCTGCGAAGCGCTGCAGAGCGAGGCCGACTACAACACGAACATGGACCAAGTGCGGCAGATCGTGCGCGGGCGCGTCACCGGCTTGATCAAGTTGATGAAGGGCCTGATGCAGGAGCATGCCGTGAAGCTGGAATTCGAAGCGGCAGAGGAATACAGGCAGAAGATCGAACAGTTGGAGAAGTACCGTGCGAAGAGCATCGTGGTGAATCCGGAGATCGGCGATGTGGACATCATCGGCCTGGTGACCGACGCTGGCAACACTTACGTGAACTACATGCGCGTGATCGATGGAGCGCTGGTGCACGGCATCACGATCGAATTGAAACAACGCCTGCAGGAAAGCGATGTGGAGATGCTGCAGCTCGCGATCGCGGAATTGCGCCAGCGCTACCACAGCAATGCACCCGAGGCGATCGTTCCGTTCGATCCGCAGATCGAAGTTCCCGGTGTAGTATTCACCGTACCGCAGCGCGGGGACAAGAAGAAGTTGCTCGAATTATGCGAGCGCAACGCACGCTATTTCATGATCGACCGGCGCAAGCAGGAACGGCTTACCGATCCGGAAGGCGCGACCACACGTCTGCTCGAACAACTGAAGCAGGACCTTCGGCTGAACGAACTTCCACGGCACATTGAATGCTTCGACAACAGCAATACGCAGGGCACCGATCCGGTGAGCGCCTGCGTGGTCTTCAAGGATGGAAAACCGAGCAAGAAGGACTACCGCCATTTCAACATCAAGACCGTTGAAGGTCCGGATGATTTCGCCAGCATGACCGAAGCGGTGGAGCGACGCTACAGAAGGTTGATCACCGAAGGCGAACCGCTCCCGCAACTGATCGTGATCGATGGAGGCAAAGGCCAATTGAGCGCTGCACTTGAAGCGCTCGACCGGCTTGGATTACGGGGAACGATCGCGATCGTGGGGATCGCGAAGAAACTCGAGGAGATCTATTTCCCGGGTGATCCCTATCCGCTGCACATCGACAAGCGGAGCACCAGTTTGAAAGTGATCCAGCATATGCGCAACGAAGCGCATCGCTTCGGGATCACGCATCACCGCGGACGCCGGAACAAACGTGTGATCAAAACAGGCCTGGAGGAGATCCCGGGGATCGGCCCGGGTACGGCGAAAAAACTGCTTACACGATTTGGATCGATGCGCGGGGTGAAGGAAGCACTGCCCGAAGATGTGATCGCGGAAGTGGGCGCGAAAAAAGCGGAGGTGGTGCTTCGGGCGCTGGCCGGGGTGAATTGAATCAGTTCTCCACCAGCTCAATATCAAAGTCCACCAGGTCTACGAACTGCTGGATCCGCACGTCGATGTCCTCCCGCGTGATCTCCAGCAATCGTTCGATCCCGAACTTCTCGCAACAGAAACTGGCCAGCGCACTGCCCACGATGATCGCGCGCTTCATATTGTCGAAGCTGTGATCACCGGTGCGTGCGAGGTAGCCGATGAAACCGCCCGCGAACGTATCGCCCGCGCCGGTTGGATCGATGATCTCTTCCAGCGGAAGGGCCGGCGCAAAGAACACGCGATCCTCGCTGAAGAGAAGAGCACCATGTTCACCTTTCTTCACCACAAGATATCGCGGCCCCATCGCCATGATCTTACCGGCGGCCTTCACCAGGCTGTGCTCTCCGCTCAGCTGGCGCGCTTCCGCATCGTTGATCGTAAGCACATCCACCCGCGCGATCACTTCCTTCAAGGCCTCCATGGCGCTGTCCATCCAGAAGTTCATCGTATCAAGCACCACGAGAACCGGCCTCTCCGCCATCTGATCGAGCACCTTCGCCTGGACCTTTGGATCGAGATTGCCAAGCATCACATAAGGCGCGTTGCGATAATCGGCAGGCAGTTTCGGGTCGAGGTCGAGAAGTACGTTCAGGCGCGTTTCCAGCGTATCGCGCGTATTCATGTCGTAATGGTAACGGCCGGCCCAGAAGAAGCTCTCCTTCCCTTTCAGGATCTCCAGCCCTTTCAGGTCCACATTGCGCTGGCGGAGCTGGCCCATCACCTTCTCCGGAAAATCATCGCCCACCACGCTCACCAGACCCATCCTATCCAGGAAGAACGATGCTGACAGGGAGATGTAGGTCGCTGCGCCACCGACCACTTTCTCGGCTACGCCGAAAGGGGTTTCGATCCGGTCGAAGGCAACGGTTCCAACGGTGATGAGCTGCATGGCTGAAGTGTTTCGTCTACTTTATGGGCTTGCAAAGATGCGCGAAGTGGAGCGATCGCTTTGCAACTTCGGCCGAAC
>JAEZDL010000036.1 GCA_023418095.1 Bacteroidota bacterium | reverse complement strand
CCACTCCAACCAACTACCTTCGCGATCCTTTCCAAATGCTGCGCATCACTCCCGGCGAAGTTCCTGTTCCGAAGCTCCACGGCTACCTGCTTGGCGCGATCGGTCCGCGGCCGATCTGTTTTGCCAGCACGATCGATAAGGATGGCAACCCGAACCTTAGCCCGTTCAGTTTCTTCAATGTCTTCGGTGCCAATCCGCCGATCTGCATTTTTTCACCGGCGCGTCGCGGCACCAACAACACTACGAAGGACACTTACCACAACGTGAAAGCCACCATGGAAGTGGTGATCAACGTGGTCACTTATTCCATGGTGCAACAGGCTTCGCTCGCCAGCACCGAGTATCCGCCCGAAGTGAACGAATTCGAGAAGGCCGGCTTCACCGCGATCACTTCGGAGAAAGTGAAACCGTTCCGGGTGAAGGAAAGTCCGGTGCAATTGGAATGCAAGGTGCTGCAGGTGATCGAGACGGGCGATCAGGGCGCGGCGGGGAACCTGGTGATCTGCGAAGTGCTGCTCATGCACATCGATGAAAGTGTGCTCGAAGAGAACGGCCGCATCGATCAGCAGAAGATCGACCTGGTGGCACGCATGGGTGGCAACTGGTATTGCCGCGCACACGGTGATGCGCTCTTCGAGGTCGCCAAACCGATCGGAAGAATGGGCATCGGCGTGGATGGACTTCCGATCGACATCCGCAACAGCACGATCCTCACCGGCAACGACTTGGGCCGCCTGGGCAACACGGAAAATTTACCGGACGAGACCAGCGTGAACGAGTACAAGCTCACCGAGCTGAGCGATATCTTCATACAATTACAGGACGACAAGGCGGCATTGGAAAAAGCGCTTCACCAACACGCGCATGCACTGCTGGAGCAGGAGCGCGTGGATGAAGCCTGGAAAACGCTGCTCGCCTTCAACGCACGATAAGAACATGGCACAAGTAACGATCAACGGCACCATCAAGAAAGTGGGTGCGGTACAGGATGTAAGTCAGAAATTCCGCAAGCGCGAAGTGGTGATCACCGAAGCGGGCACACAATTTCCGCAGGACATTCCGGTGGAATTCACGCAGGACAAATGCGCGCTGCTTGATGGTTTCCAGCAAGGCGAAGAGGTTTCCGTGATGTGCTACGTGAACGGCCGCGAGTGGATCGGCAAGGATGGCGTTGCCAAATATTTCCTGAGCCTGAAAGGCGATCGGATCGAGCGCAAAGGCGCACCAGCGATGAGCAACGCAGGCGGTTATGGCGGCTACCAGGCCGCGCCTCCGCCCAAGATGAGCGACATGCCACCGATCGGTGGTGATGACGACGATCTGCCTTTCTGATCGGATGTAACGTCGATCATCGATCGGATCTATTCGTGAACCGACGTAGGGTCGATCCACCGGATCGACCGGATCGGATCACGAACGGAATGTGCGTGAGGGATCGCAGCGGAAAACCCACAGCGAGGAACGAGCGAGGATTTGCAGCGTAGAGCCCGACCCCGCCTTCGCTAAAGCTTCGGCGGGCGAAGCCCATGTAGTGATGAGCGGGGGCACGCCCACACTTCCCTTCGGCAAGCTCAGGACAAGCTGGGCTCAGTGTGACATCAACGCGCGGTGATGCTGCGTGTATCGAGCGCATCGCGAAGGCCGTTGCCGACGAGCATGAACGCGAGCGTGAGCACCATGATGCATAGGCCCGGCAGGATCGCGAGGTGCGGTAGATCGGTGGTGATGTACGGGTAGTAACTGCGGATCATGCTGCCCCAGCTGACCATGGGCAATTGCGCGCCGATGCCGAGGAAACTGAGGCCCGCCTCCATGAGGATGGCGGTGGCGAAGTTGGCGGCGCTGATCACGATCACCGGGCCCATCACATTGGGCAGGATGTGTTTGAAGATGATGCGGCCGTGCGTGTAACCGAGTGCTTTCGCGGCTTCCACGAATTCCATTTCGCGTGTGCGGATCACTTCGCCGCGCACCACACGCGCGACCTCGACCCACATGGTGAGGCCCACCGCGATGAAGACCTGCACGAAGCCTTTGCCGAGCGCCAGCGTGATCGCGATCACGAGAAGCAGTGTTGGAATGCTCCAGATCACGTTCACGAGCCACATGATCACGTCATCGACCGGCCAGCGGAATTTCCGGTTGAACAATTTGAACATTGGTGCTTCTGCGCGGAAATAACCGGCGAGCGCGCCGAGCGGAATTCCGATCACGAGCGAGATCAGGACGGCGATCAGTCCGACGCTGAGCGAGATGATCGTTCCGGCCATGAGCCGGCTGAGCACATCGCGGCCGAAGCTATCGGTACCGAGCAGGAATTTCTTTTCCATGAACCGATCGGCTGGATCGGAGTTCAGTGCAGCGATCGGAAATTTGTGCTTCGCTCCTTCGAGCACATCGTTGTGTCCGTTGAATTCCTCGATCGTGATCGTATCATTCCCGATCGCGCGATCGAAAACGGGGATCAGCTCGTGTTCTGAAGAACATCCGCCGAAAAGCATCCGATCGAAAAATGAACAGTCGCTCGCTGTTTCGCGCGGGATCTCGAGGAACGTGAATTTCGAACCCGGCGGCTGATCGCGAATGCCGAGGATCTGCTGGTTGGCCCACGGCGTGCGATCGGGCCGGATGTTGGCGCCGAGCAAGGCGATAAGCAGGGCCAACGCGATAACGGCCATCCCGAAGACAGCCATGGGATCGCGCTGCAGGCGTCGCCAGGCGATCTTGCCGAGGCTCAGACTTTCTTCGTGTGACTTGCTCAAATGCGTCGGCCTTTCCAGATCGGCCGCACGAAGATCGAAAGGATCGCGATGATCGGCGCGTAGATCATGAAAGCGATCAAGGCAGGGATCGTTAACAACGCGGTGGCTGCGCTTCTCCCGGGTGCTTGTGGATCGGGATCGGCCGCTGAGAAGAAACGGTCCATCGCTTGGACCAGCCGCACGATCGGAACAAGCCAAAGCAGGCACGCACTGATCAGAAGAAGCAACGTGCTCATCAATCCTTCACCCGGCTGTATTCCTTCCAGCGCGCTGGAAGATGCGGCAAGCAGCAACCACGGCAGCAGCAAAGCGGCGATCGACGAAACGAGCATCTTCAGATCGCGGTAGGCGCGCATCTTTCCCGCCCACCGCAAGCGCTGTTGCAATGCGGCTTTCCAGGAAGTCTCAGCGTGAACAGTAACAATGACCTTCGGATCGAGCAGATGACCGATCCGTTTACGGGCGTGCTTCATGCGTTGCAACAGGAACATGTCATCGCCGCTGGCAAATCGATCGCTCGCATAGCCGTTCAATTGAAAAAAAGTCGATCGCGAGAACGCCATGTTCGCGCCGTTGGCGAGTACAGGTGCATCCATGGATGCGCTGCCTGCGGTGATCGCCTGCAACGCGAGTTGTTCGATGCGTTGGATCTGTTCGATCGGGTTTTTTCCTGCGATCGTGGCGACCGGCATCAGCAATAGATCCGGCTTCACTCTTTCCCAATACTGTGCTATGGTCGAGAGCCTCGATCTTCCGCAACGTGCGTCGGCATCGGTGATCAGGATCAGATCATGCAAAGCCTTCTTTGCCGCTGCGCTGATCGCGGCTTTCTTTCCTTGCTCCGCTTCGAGCTGGATGAGCTTCAATTGCGGCCAGCTTTTCATCATCCGCTGAACGATCGCAGCGGTGGCATCGGTGGAATGATCATCCACCACGATCGCCTCGAAATTGCTGCGCGAAAGATCCTGCACGTAGAGGTCCTGGAGCAGCGCACCGATCGTGAATGCCGCATCGCGCGCGGGAACG
Source organism: Bacteroidota bacterium (assembly GCA_023418095.1). Lineage (GTDB taxonomy): Bacteria > Bacteroidota > Bacteroidia > Flavobacteriales_F > PHOS-HE28 > PHOS-HE28. Next base: position 10,237 of record JAEZDL010000036.1, on the reverse strand, counting down.
ATCGCACTGATCGATGGCAGCGTTCCCGGATCGGCCGATCGGATCTCTTCATGCCTCACCGCGCAGATACTTGTGCGCCAGCCTTCCATGATCAACGCATGGACCAATGCGGCCATGAAGGCGCCCAATGCGATCAAGAGACCTGTTCCGATCATCGCTCTGCGCCTGTTCTGATACGTGCTGAAAGAAGGATCAAGCTTCCTGCGATCGCTGGCAGCATCAGGTTCACCGTCCAGATCGTAAAGGTGGAAAGCAGGATCGTGGCTTGCGCTGCGCCCACCGGTGCCAGAACTGCGAGCGCAACACTTCCTCGTACGCCCAATTCGGTGAGCAGAATGGTGGGGATGATCGTGGAGATCAGAAGTATCGCCGGTACGGACATGATCGCATCGGCCAATGCTGGACCGCCCGGAAGATGAAAGAGCACCAGCACGAACTGCGCTGAAAAGATCACGTAGCGCAGGGCGCTGAGCAGGAGGATCTGCAGTAATTCCCCGGAAGAATAGCGATCGAGCACGGTGAGATCGGAATGCCATCGTCCAAGGAAAGGCAGCCGGATCAACACCGCGAGAAGTAACCGTGGCGACGAATAGAACACCACCGCGAACACCGCCAGCGCGCTTGCAAGGGATGCGAGCGCACCGAGCATCGGTCCGGCGAAGGCATGGTCCCACGCACTGGATCGGGCGACGAAGAAGAGGCCGATCGCTCCGGCGAGAAGCGTGATCAGGAATTGAGCGATGCTGCCGAGCATCGCGGCCACGGCGCCTTTCACCCTGTGATCCGGATCGAGGAACATCACCCTGCCGACGAATTCACCCGTGCGGTTCGGTGTGATCAGGGCGATGCTGGTGCCGGCGATCGTGGCGGTGAAGGCCTTCATCATTCCGATCGGTGCGATCGGCTTCAGCAGCGATCTCCACTTCACTGCTTCGATCCACCAATTCACCAACATCAACACAAGCACGGCGCTGATAACGATCCACAGTTGATGACCTTTCAACAATGCCCACAGCGCGTGCAGCGACTGGCTACCTTTGGGCGAGGCGAGCTGCGTGTAGATGTGGAAACACGCCAGCAGGAAGATCCCCCAACGAAGAAGAACAAGCAGCGTGCGGCCCGGCGACATCCATACAAAGGACGTTGAAACCTTGAAAAGTAGGCCGCTGCCCACCGAGAAGATCATCCTTGGCATCGATCCGGGCACAACGGTGATGGGCTTCGGCGTGTTGATGTGCGAAGGAAGGAATGCGCGCCTGATCACCGCCGGTGCGATCAAATTCCCCGTCGCCGATGATCATGCGCTGAAGCTGCGCGCGATCTTCAAACATGTTTCCCAGATCATCGAAGAGCACAAGCCGGATGAACTTGCGATCGAAGCGCAATTCTTCGGAAAGAACGTGCAAAGCATGCTGAAGCTTGGCCGTGCCCAAGGCGTTGCGATCGCTGCAGCCCTACATCGCGAACTCGCCGTGGTGGAATACGCGCCTAAACGGGTGAAGCAAAGCATCACGGGCAACGGGAATGCGAGCAAGGAACAGGTCGCTGCGATGTTGCTGAGCATCCTTGGGCTGCGCACACTGCCTTCGAGCACCGATGCCACCGATGCGATCGCCGTGGCGATCTGCCATCATTTCTGTGGCACGAGTGCGATCGGAAAAAGTCCGGTGAAGACGAAAGATTGGAGTTCCTTTCTGCGGAACAATCCGGAGCGTGTGCTCTGATCAAGCTTCCCTGATCCGCTTCGCCAGATCGGCGAATTCCTCCTGCGACAACTTCACTCGCGATCGGCTTGCATCCATGTCGTGCACACCGTTGATCGGAATGAGGTGAACATGCGCATGTGGCACTTCGAGACCTATCACCGTAATACCGATCCTATCACAGGGGACCACCTTCTTGATCTTCGCGGCCACCTTCTTCGCGAACGGAAGCATTCCTGCGAGCAGATCATCATCCAGATCGAAGATGTAATCGATCTCCTGTTTCGGGATCACCAACGTGTGACCTTGCTGGATGGGGTTGATGTCCAGAAACGCGAAATAGCGCTCGTCCTCCGCGATCTTATGGCTCGGGATCTCGCCGTTGATGATGCGCGTGAAGATGCTGGCCATGGCTCAGCGCTGGATATCGACGACCTCGAACTTGGTGGTTCCCGCCGGTGTGGTGATCTCAGCCACTTCGCCACGCGCTTTTCCCAGCAGGCCTTTTCCGATCGGTGAGCTTACGCTGATCTTGCCTTGCTTGATATCCACCTCACTTTCCGCCACGAGCGTGAATTCGCGTTGCGTGTTGTTGCCGACCTGCTTCACCACCACACGTGAATGGATGTACACCTTTGAATCATCGAGCTGCGAAGGATCGACCACGCGCGCATTCGCGAGCACTTCCTCCAGCTTCGCGATCCGCGCTTCAAGAAGGCCCTGCTCCTCTTTCGCGGCGTGATATTCAGCGTTCTCGCTCAAGTCGCCTTTGTCCCGCGCATCGGCGATCTGCTGGCTCAGGTGTGGGCGTTCAACGGTACGTAGGTGATGAAGCTCCTCCTGGAGCTTGCGCAGGCCTTCTTCAGTATAATAGGCCGTTGTGGTGCTCATGGCCGAAAACAGTTCTGGTAAATGAAAGGAAGAGGACCCCGAAAGGCCCTCTTCCCAAATATAAGCAAGTACGTTCTACAGGCTCACCCGCAGACCGATCGCGTGCGTGCCAGCGAACGGGTTCGTGGCCCGGTAGCTGTAATCGATCGCGAAGGCTGACTTCTTCTCCTCGCCGAACGGCAGATCCACGCTGAGCCCTGCGGAAGGCCCGGTGAAGACCGTGGTGCGCTCCTCATCGCTGGTGATGCCATCCTCATAAAGGAAGCCGCCACGCAGGTGGAACATCCGGCGGAAGGCCCATTCGACACCAATGATCCCCTGATCCTTGGTGAATGAATTCGAAACGAACGTACCTGCGAAGCTGATGCGGTTCAATTCACCGATGTTCCAATCGTACACGAAGCCGATGTTGAGCACCGAAGGGATCTCGAACCGCTCCGAACGCTGCTGCAGGGTGATCTGATCGCTTCCGGATAGGATCAGGCCCTGTACCGCAAGACCATCGCCACTGAACTGCATGGCAGGTCCTACATTCTTCAGTGCGATGCCGAAATGGATGTTGTCCGTAGGACCGGTAACATACTGTATACCGGCATCGAAGCAGATACCCTGGGTGCGTGCGTTGGAGATCGATTCGCTCACCACGCGTACCAACAGGCCGCCATGGATGCTGTTGGAGAACGCCTTGGAGTAACCGATCCCGATGTTCGCAAGTGATGGACGGAAAGTACCCCGGCCACCTTCAGGCACATCGTAGGTCGTCACTTCCAGATCACCGAAGCCCATGGTCATGGCCGAGATGCCGAGCACGCCGGAAGCACCGAGTTTCTGGCCAAGGCCAACGCTGTTGATCGAGACGCCCGATCCTTCCATCCAGCGCGTGCTGGAAAAGAGGATCTCCGTCTTGTTGATCATGGACAGGCCGCCGATGTTGCCGTACATCGCTTCAACACCCATCATGGAAGCGGTGTTCGCAAGGCCCCAACCCGCGGAGCGCGCCCAGGGGTTGATGAGCAACTGGGTTGCACCCGCTGAACCCGCCCGATCGGGATTGCCCGCCAGGGCTGGTGAGCCGCTGAGAATGGCGCCTGCCGTAAGTACCAGGATCGACCTTTTCATCTTTCGCATCTTCTGCAATTCTTCCTTGTTAAGACAGGCTTAGAAGTTCTGTAGATCGAGCGGTCTCATCACACCGAACCACTTGAGCACTTTTTCACCCACACCAGGCACTTCGATGTGGCAGATGTAGGCGCCACCGGCGATCGGAACGTTATGCATGTTCTTGAGGTCCCAATCAAGGTAGGTGAGTTCGTTGTCCTTCTTGAATTTGCGCACCAATGTACCGCTCACATTGAAGATGGAGATGATGCAGGTCTGCGGAAGGTTGATGAACTTGATCCGGTTGTCAAGGCGCGAGGTCTCGTAGCCGCTGAAGGCGTAGTACGGGTTGGGCACAACGTTGATGATGTCTAGTGAACTTTCGGCCACTTCAAGCACATCCTCCTGCACGGCGAACCTGCCGGTGCCGAATGTATACAATGGCAGGCCGTTGTTACGATCCGTTGCGGGATCCGGGCCTTCGATGCCAGGCCATGCCACGTAGCGGGCATATGGTTTCTCCACGCTCAGCAGGATCTTCACATCGGTGCCCATGAATTCGGTACCTGTTGCCACAAGGGCGCTTCCCACCCAGGCCACGGAACGGAATACGTTGCGCAGATCACTTACCGAGGCCGTCGTAAGCCTCTGGTAGATGTATTGCGCTTCGTCATAAACTCCCACGCGATCGGCCTGGTTCTCGATCCGGCGCTGATTCTTGAACACATAGATCCAGTGGCTTCCACCGAAGTACGGCGAACCGGTAGGTGTGTACATGATGCTATCCGGGTTCCAGAGCATATCGCGGCCGCGATCACCACCCCAGAAGCTGTTCTCACCGAAGGCGATGTTCATGCGTTCACCGGTCTCAACATCGATCGCATAGCCAGGGAACCAGCCGGCTCCGGTGGGTTGCGATCCGTTCATGGTGGCTTCCGCTTCGTTCACACCGGGATCACCGGACTTGCGGCCCTCCTTGTCCACGCTCGGAGCGGCGCGCAAGGCAAGTTTCGCGGCACCACCCTCGGACAATTGCGTGTTCGCTTCCTGCTCCAGCACCACGGAGCGGGTCCACTTGCTCTTGTCCTTGGTGATGATCAGCTGTATGCTCGGTGTTTCGCTGATCAGCGATGCGGACCCGAGCGTTTGCGTGCTTTGTGAAAGCGTGGACTGCTGCTGGTTACTTGGCTGGAACGGGGCCCAACCCACGAGTGACCAGGGTGCCCAGGTACCGCCGAGGATGTTCTCATAGATCTGGTCGTCGTCCTTGCCCGGTCGATCATCGTATTCATTCGCATCCACAGCATCGTACTGGCCGGAGCGGATCCAGTTCTGAGGCACTTCGCCTTCGATATCCGGGATCCCGCTGAACCAGGCCTTGTTCGGATCGGCGAATTCAACGATCCCGCTTCCGATCGGTAGCGCGAACCTGTTGACACCGGTGCCTGTCGTGAATGTCTGCTTTACGGTCACGGACAGGCCCCAATCCAGCAACAACTGCTCGTAATTGAAATCGATCGTACGATGACTTCTTACCGTATCGGCATTTGTGGGCTGGCCTGAGAGACGCACCATCGTCCAGGATGCATCATCGAGGTTCTCAGGTGTTCCATCGTTCAACCAGATCTCGAACTGAGCATCGGGCACCGCGAGGGGGTCCACCACTTTCACCTGCACGGGACCGCGATCCTCCACGTAGTTGAGCACGTTCTCACGCCATGGTGGGCCGTCCATGATCGCGTTCACCGATGATGCTTCGATCTCGAGGATGTTGCCGCCATTGCCCTGGCCTTCCAATCGGGTGATCGGCATCATGTCACCGAATTGAGAGATCTGGATAGTGCCACCGTTCTGCGGAGCAGGTTTGTGCGGAATACCGGCGTAGGCACGGATCGCACCGAACGCGGCCTTACGACCAGCCACGAACGGGAAGGCCTGGCCGATACCCGTAACCGGATCGAAGGGCTCGTAATTGTTGTATCCGTAGGTGAGCGCGAGGAAGTAGTAGGTCTTGAAGTTCACCAACTGGGGGCTTCCCTGGGCGAAGGCGTCCTCCGTTACACGGATGGAGTGTGCGATCCCTTCATCGGCGCCATTCACCATTTCTGTGGGCACGGCCATGCCGATGTTGGAATTGAACGGATAGTTGATGATCTGCCCGATGCCGTCCTGCACATCGGCCTGGTAGATCAGGCGCGCACTGTTCGGATCGGCGAGGTCGGCTACGCTAACTGTGGCATCCCTCAACTGGTAGAGCAGATACCCTTGGAAACGGTATTCACGATCGTAAGGATTTGAAGCCGTATCAGCCTCCGGGATGGTTGGGTCCAGTTCGGCATAGGCTTCATTCTCATTATTGCTTCCGGGAGGATTGATCAGGTGAATGATCAATTCGCGATCGAGTTCGGTGATCTCCAGGTCCGGTGCGTCCGGTCCATCCAGGATCTTAAAGCAGTTGTCGAACAAGGCCTGAGCCTTGTCATCCGCGATCCGCATGAGCTCAACACTGGTGATGTTATTGCCGGTGGCAGCACGCGCCCAGACGACACCGACCGTTACGTTGTTGTATGCACCCGGCTCAAGGGTGAACGGCCCGGCGCTTTGCACGAAGCGGCGATCGACCAGGTTACCCTGATCGTTCTCCTGCCAGGGGGCCTGTGGAACGCAGTTGGTGCCCCAACCGATCGGATCGGAATCCCACGGGAACATGTAATAAGCGCGAATAGCGTTCGGATCTTCGCTGTAACCGGTTCCACCATAGGATTGAGGTACGTTGTTCTTCCAGATGCTGCGGAGGTAATTGTAGAAATGCGCAGCGTTGGATGGATCGGTCAGGTTCGTGTTACCTTCACGATTGAAGTAGATGTAAGCGCGCATACCGAAGCGTTCATTATCATCCACTCCATCGCCGTACCCGATACCCAAACCTTTGTACGGAATACCGTTCTGCTGCTGATATTCCTGGCAAGTAAGACCTTGTTCCGGACCGGGATTATCGAAGTTGTCCGCATCCTGGAAAGGTCCTTCGAAGAAATCGATCCCAACTGCAGGAGGCGGCGGATTCGGGCCACCATAACCTGGTGCGCCAAGACAGGCCACATCCTGATCGTCCCAGTTGTACACGAAACCAAGACCACGCTGCACATCGCAACCTGCGAAATCATCGTTGGAACAACCCAGATCGGGATCCACAAAATGGCCGAAGTAGGTGTTCGTAAGTGTTTGTGAACCCTGGTTGATCACAACATAGTTATAGAAGCTCATGTTGTTGATCTCGTCGTTCGAATTGAACGAGAACGCTTGTGCGCGCACTTCCAGACCGATCGGCTGGCCCTGGGTCTCCGTGTGTGCATCACCCTTGTCATTGAAGATCCAGTAGATATTATCGTCACCGAACAGGGGAACGGGATCTTCACGCTCTCTCGTCAAGCAATCTTCCACCGTAAGATCGAAGCCGTAATCAGGATAATCACCTGCGGTAGGATCATAGAACCCGTCACTGTCTGAATCTACGAACGGGGCGAGGTACAGGTCCTGCCCTGCATCCACATTCCCGATCGCCGGCCAGCTCAGGAATGTGGTAGGGATCGAATAGCCATCCGGGAAGATCTCCTCAACATTGCAATCGGGATCATTGGCACAGTTGAAGTATTGGATATGCGTTTCAGCCTGCATTCGTGATGTCTGCCAGAATTTATCATACTGGGAACAAACATCGGGGGTCACGGATGCATCATCGGTGTTCAAAGGACCCGGCCAGAAGTCGTTACCATCGGTGCGGTACAGTACAGCGGCGATCTTCAACTGGTTGTCGGGAGAGATACCACCCATCCAGAGCGCTCCGGCGAAGATCGCGTTAGGCCCAGTGAAGTCGGGGGTCTTCGGAATTTCATAACCGGACCTTCCCAAGGCACGCCGCTGCCACATGTTACCACCGTTCTCGATCACGGCGCGCACGTTGTTCACCGCCAATTGCGTGATCTGCGATGCAGGTGCGCAAGCTGCTGCTTTCATCCCACCCGGAGGCGGCGGTGGCGGCGGATTATATCCAGGCGATCCGGGAAGAGGATTCATGGCCCAGCCCACCAGGCTGTACGAGATCATAAGGCAGCCGACCAACCCTCTGATCGGTGATGCGTTCTGTAAGCCTTTCATGGTCTTCGATATTTTCATTGCTCAGAAATCGAAACGTACCCCGAGGCGGATGGTGCGGGGAGCACCGTAGAAGAATGGATTGGCCAGCTTGGCGTTGTACAGGTCGCGGAACGCGTCGGGATCGATCTGGCTCCGGTCGGTGAATTGCGCTAGGTAACCATCGTTGTCAGGCGAACCGGTGTAGCGGTACACATCCACGATGTTCTCCGTGTTGAAGACGTTGGTGACCAGGAGGTAAATGTTCAAGTTGGCGCTCTTCGCACGATCGGCGCTCGCACCCTCTCCCTCTTCCTTGCCGCCGAAAGTGAGCGGAATATCCCGATCCACTTGCAGATCGGTGGTGAACTGCCAAGGCAGGCGGGCACCGTTCAGTGTACCTTCCAACAGGTGGTTGGTAGCACCGGTTGCTTCGCTCACCACCTGGCTGGAACGGCTGTAAGGCGTGCCGCTTCCGAGAATTGCTACGATGTTAGCACCGGTGCGTTGGAAGATCGGTTTTCCGAAGAGCATCGGGCCGTTGTAATCCTTTCCTCCACCATAGCGGTAATCGATCGTGCCCTGGAAACGATGGCGCTGATCGAAATCGAGCGGCGAGATCGTGCGCAGGTTCGGCTGGCCGGAGTTGATCAGGTTGATACCGGTGGTGGGACCTGATCCGGTACCATCAGCGAACTGAAGGGTGTAGCTCGCACGCACCCACACATTGCCTGTACGGCGCAGATCGAAAGTGGCGCTGAAACCTTTTACGGTACCGAAGTCGAGGTTGTCGTAAGTACGGTAATCGCGCGGCCAGGCGTTCACCACGTTGCGCACCTGGATCTGGTCGCGCAGTTCGCGGTAGAAAGCGGCCAGTTTCAGTGAAGATGCCTTGCTCAACACCTGCTGGAAACCGAGTTCGTAATCGATCGTCTTGGTCGGGCGCAGGTTCGGGTTGTTCAGGCGATCTCCGGTGTTATGGATGAACGCGTAGCTCATCAGGTCAAGCCGTGATTCGATCGCGTTCGGGCGCTGGGTGAGCACATCGTAGTGCGCGAAGAACACCGCCTCATCAGAGATAGGGAACGAGAAGGCGATCCGCGGCATCACGTTCACCACCGGATCATAATCGCGGAACGCGTTCTTGCTGAGGAACGATCCCTCCATGCTGCCGGCGTTGCCGCCTTCGATCAGGTAGGGACGGATCTGGCCGCCTTGCTGCAGGCTGGTAGCATCGGTGAGTTCAACACCCGTGGCGCTGTACCACTGCTCGCCATCACGGTAACCCACGATCTGTGAAGGATCCTCGAAATCATTGACGTAGACCACGTAATCATCACCGATGTTCCCGGGGCGCGGGATGTTCGCTCCGTTGTTGTACAAGGCTTGAACGGCTTCGTCACCTGCGGTGTGGGCTTCCTGCCAGAGGTACGGATCCTTCAGGACGTTCTGGTTCGCATCGTAGCGGTCCACGCGCACACCCACGTTGAAGATGATGTCATCGAAGGCGAACTTGTCCATCACATAGCCGGCCATATAGATCGGCTCGAACGGAGCCTGCAGGCGGGTGAAGTTCCCATCCGCATCCTGCGCATCGAAGAAATCGTTGAAGCTCGGTTTGCTGGTGAGCTTGTTGCCAAGGTGGTCGTAACCCACGTAGTTCACCAGATTGCCATTACCCTGGTTCACGAGTTCATCCGGCGAGAACATGTCCAGGGAGAATACCGATGGATCGAGCGCGTCCACATCGATGTAATCCAGACCGTTCGGATCGAGGCCGAGCGCTTCGCGCAGGTTGCGATCGAAGTTGCGCTGATCCGATCCGATCAGGCGATCGTAGAAGAAGAAGGGGATCGGGCCGGGCAGGATCTGTGTCGGAGGCACCGAATCAGGGTTCTGGAATTCCTGTATGTGGAAGTTCGTGAGCAACCGCGCACGTGTCCATAGTTCGGAAGGGCTCAGATCGAAGCGGCGCTGGGTGAGCTGTTCGTATTCGATACCGAGCTGGATCGCATGCTGGCCGATGTCGGCACTGCCAGCCGCGGTCATGCGGATCTGGTCGTTCAACCGCTTGCGGAATTCATACTCCTGGGCGAAATCGACCTGGCCGATGTTGTTCCACATGCCGTAGAGGCTTCGCGGACTGGCGCCGTTCCAGATCACACCGCGCGCAACGGTCTCTTCGAAGTTCTGGGTGAAGATCCCCTGCCCGCCCAGGTTGTTGAAGTAGAAGTTGTTGATCGCAGCGAGTTCAGGGTTCTGCTCCCCGGGTTCAAAGGTCACGAGATACTCCTCCTCACCCGTCTGCACGAAACCACCCACGTTCGGATCGGGTTCCCAGAACGGCCTGCGGTAGGTGGTGAATTTGCCTACATAGCCATAATCGAACAACCGGTCGCCATGCACGTAGTGCT
>JAEZDL010000001.1 GCA_023418095.1 Bacteroidota bacterium | reverse complement strand
TTACTATTTCGTTGTTCGCATTGATGACCTGCCTGTTCGCCGGGACCACCGTCTCCGCACAGGAGGATTGCACAGTCTCCGTGGAGGTGGATTGGAATTGCTTTGGTGAGAACTCGGGTTGGGCCGTAGTGGAAAGTATTTCCGGCGCGGTGAATCCCACCACCATCCTATGGAGTACGGGCGAGACCGTTCAATTCGTTTCGGGCCTTACCAATGGCGAACATTGGGTGATGGTGACCGACGCGAACGGCTGCTGGGACAAGGAGTACTTCACGATCGCCTGTCCGGTAGGCTGCGAGATCGACTTCACCGTGGACCATGCTTGTGAAGGTGAGGGACAAGGCTGGGCGACGGTAGGCGATATCACCGGCGCGATGGGTACCACCAATGTGCTCTGGAGCACCGGTGAGACCACCAATACGATCAACGGCCTGAGCACCGGTGAATATTGGGTAATGGTGACCGACGAGGAGAATTGCTGGCACAAGGAATACATCTATGTGGCCTGCCCCAGCGACGATTGCGCGATCGATTTCACCCTGGACCATGATTGTGAAGTGGAAGGCGATGGCTGGGCCACCGTTTCGGACATCACCGGCAACACCATGCCCACCTCGATCGCCTGGAGCACCGGTGAGAACGTACCATCGATCAGCGGGCTGGTAAGTGGTGACTATTGGGTGACCGTTTACGAAAGCGAACTGTGCTGGAGCAAGCAGTACTTCACGGTGGATTGCGCGCCGGAGGATTGCGAAGTGGAACTGATGGTGAACTGGGGCTGCAATGGCCCGGGTGATGGCTGGGCCGTGGTCGAACAGGTCACCGGTGCGGCGAACCCCACCCAGATCCTGTGGAGCACCGGCGAAACGGTACAATTCATCACCGGTCTGCCTTCCGGCGAACATTGGGTGATGGTGACCGATGCCGATGGTTGCTGGGACAAGGAATACTTCACGGTAAGCTGTCCGGAGGATTGTGAACTGGACTTCGATCTTGACTATGGTTGCACTGGTGATGAAGGTTGGGCGGAAGTTTCCAACATGACCGGAGCCACCGGCTCCACCGCGATCCTTTGGAGTACCGATGAAGTGGAGGCCGATGTGGATGGCCTTGAGAGCGGTGAATACTGGGCCATGGTGACCGATGAAGGCGGATGCTGGGCGAAGCAGTATTTCGTGATCGAATGCGGTGGTATTGAGGAAGAGCCATGCCAGCTGCGCACGCAGACCATGGGTGGCTGGGGTTCACCCGGCAATGGCAACAACCCGGGTGCCTACCGCGATGCGCATTTCGATGACGCTTTCCCCGATGGGCTAACGATCGGTTGCGACAACACCCTGACGCTTACCTCGGCTGAAGCTGTGGAGGATTTCCTGCCAAGCGGCGGACAATCGCAGCAGTTGCCTGAAGGATCAATGACCGATCCTGGCAACTACAACAACAACCTCGCTGGCCAGTTGGTCGCTCTTACGCTTAGCGTTGGTTTCGACCTGAACGATGCTGATTTCGGCACCGGCGGCCTGCTCGCGGACGCTGTGTTGAACAACGGGACCTTCGAAGGGTGGACGGTGCAACAACTGCTCGATGAAGCGAACCAGTTCATCGGAGGTTGCGGATCCACCTATACCGCACAGCAACTCGGCGGCGCGCTCGCCATGGTGAACGAGAACTTCGTTGATGGCGACACGAACGAGGGCAATGTTGATTGCGCACCGGAAGGTGGTGAGCGCCTGCTGATGGAACCCGGCTCGCCGGTATCGATCCGCACCTACCCCGTACCCGCGGTGAACACGATCAACATCGATGTTACCTCGGACCTTGGTGGTGTGATCGATGTGAAGTTGATCGATGCGTTGGGCCGTACAGTTCTGCAGCGCAACAATGAAGCGTTCAACGCGAACGAGATGCGCACCCTGAACTTCGATATCAATGCGCTGAACAATGGCAGCTACCTGATCCGTGTTGACCAGAACGGCACCACGGTGAAGACCGATCGGATCATCGTCTCGAAATAGAACGATCCCTGAAAAGCAGAAGGCCACCCGGATCCGGGTGGCCTTCCTTTTTTGGGCCCTTCTAAACGAGCGATCGGCGATCGTGGGCCACCTTGTTGAGCAGGTCGCGGAGCACGGCGATCGCCACCGGTTTGGTGTAATGATCATCGAATCCGGCTTCCATGGCGCGCTGCCTGTCCTCCTTGCGGCCCCAACCGGTAAGCGCCACCACACGCATCGATCGGCCCCAGGGCTCATGGCGCAGGCGCCGGCATACTTCATGGCCATCCATGCCCGGCATACCGATATCAAGGATCACCAGGTGTGGCAGGAAGCCGGCTGCCAGTTCGAGTGCAGCGTCACCATTGCCCGCACACTTCACATCCTGGCCCATCGCCTTGAACAAAAGGCCCAGCGTGTACGCTGCATCCTCATTGTCATCAACGATCATGATCCGATGCGCAGATGAGTTCGGTACATCATCCGATCCGCCGGAAGCATCATCACTTTTCAAGATGGCAGGCAACTTCACCGTAAATGCACTTCCCTTTCCCGGTCCCGCGCTTATCACGGAGACCGATCCGCCATGCATGCGCACCAGGCGGTCCACGATGCTCAGGCCAATGCCCAATCCACGCTGATCCTGGGCGCGCGTAATATCCATCCGGGCGAACATCTTGAATACATGCGGGAGCCTTTCCGCCGGTATGCCTATGCCGTTGTCGATCACCTCGATCACCGCATTGTTGTTCTCCAGGCGCGCCTGCACCTGGATCTGCCCACCTGCCGGCGTATACTTGATCGCATTGTTCAACAGGTTGGTGATCACCTGCGTGATGCGCACAGGATCGGCATTGAGGTAGATGTGCGGCGGGATCACTTCCACCTTCACGAAATGGCCGCTCAGGTCGAGCAGTGGCCTCACTGCCTCCTCGGCCTGCGCGATCGCCTCGCGCAGATCGATGTGTTCCTTGCGCAGCTCGATATCGCCCCGGCTGATCCGGCTCACGTCCATCAGATCGTCCACGAGGCGTACCAGGTGATCGAGCTGCCTGCTCATCAGGGGCATGGTCTGCGCGATCACCTTGTCGTCCTTCGGCGCGATCTTCAACAGCTCCAATCCATTGCGGATCGGAGCGAGCGGGTTGCGCAGTTCATGAGCGAGCGTTGCGAGGAATTCGTCCTTGCGGCGATCGCTTTCCTTCAGGGCTTCCTCGGTTCGCTGCAAACGGCCGAAGGCGATCGCGTTCTGCATGGCGATGGAGGCCTGTTGCGCCACCGCCACCAACCGCTCCTGGTCCGTCTGGTCGAAACCTTCAGCACCGCGTTTGTTATGGATCTCGAAGAAACCCAGCACATCACCCTGCCCGGTGAGGATGGGTACCGAAAGCGCCGATCGCACCTTGAACCGGTTGCAGATCTCCCTGGTCACCTGCCGGTCGTTCGAAGTATCGTTGGTGAGGTAGGGCACCTTATTGGTCACCAGCCAGCCTGCCAGGCCCTGCATCGCCGGCCAGCAGTACTCCACATCGACCGGCTTTCCCTTCTCGAAATACCGGTGGCAGAGCATTCCATCCGCCGTGAGCAGGCCGGCGCAACCGCTTTCCGCATCCACCAGGCGGATCGATTCCTCCACGAGCGCATCGAGTAGCACGTTCAGGTTCAGGCTGGAATTGAGCTTCCGGCTGATGGATAACAATGCTTCCACCGCATCTTCCATGCGGCGGCTGTAGCTCATCTTCAGCGGAGGCCGCTTTCTGCTGGCGCCAGACCCTTCCTTGTGCGGTAGATCATTACTCGACTTCGACATGATATCGCATGCGTAACCTTGCAAAATTAGATCGATCTGAAGGGGTTGCTACACTTCCCGATCCGAACTTAATACCCGAAAGTTCCCAACCATGCCTGTTGCGTGATCGCCAGGCCATTGCGGAAGTGTACCACCTCTCCGGAGCGGTGGATCACCTTCTTGTAGATCACCGGCCGGCCATCCTCCTCGATCACGCGCTCGATAACCACGGCGCCGGCCTCCTTGTAGATGCGCTCACCGATCGGCGGTGGCATCACGCTCTTTTCGACAGGTTTCTCCACGGGTCTTTTTTCAGCTTTTACCGGAGGATCCGGTGATCCTTTCACTTCAATTTTCTTCTCCCCAACTGGATTGATGTTCGCTGTAGCGATCGGCACAGGTGCTGGATCAGTGGGTGGTGCTTTTGAAGGAAGTGCTGTTCTTTCGACCGGACGTTTCTGCGCAGCCGCTTTCCGATCGCGCTCCTTGATGAAGGCTTCCAGGTCCTGGATCTTCACTTTCGGATGCACATTATACGGCCTGCGCTTTCGCGCCTGCTGGAACACGGCAAGCGCTTCGTCGTATTCGCGACGCTGGAAATGGCCTTCGGCCTCCTGCATCAATCGCTGGAATTCCGCATCGCCGAGCGCATCCTGCTGCTCCTGCTGCGCGATCCGGGTACGCTGTTTCGCGCTCATTTTCCCAAAGTCCCTGGTGAGGCTGCTGTCGCGCTGGGCTTCGACCTGCGCACTCAGGGTGAACAGAAGAAGGATCGGCAGGATCCGCCGTATATGAAAAAGTCTTTCCAGTTGTTCCTTCTTACGGTCCAGGGACTTGTACGCAAACGTAGATGTTCCGTTGCATACCACATCAACACCTGGAACGTACTTTTCCGATCGGATCCTTCGTTCGTAGGATCAGGAACCATGAACAAGCTGCTCCCCTTCCTCCTGCTTTCCCTGGCGATCGTCTCGTGCACTGGCGATCCGGAGAACGATCCGCAATACCGGCAATATGTTGAGGATGCACGCCTGGCCGAGAAGCGGGTCGCCGATCGGGATTCCACGATCAACGACCTGTTCGGTACGTTGAACAAGATCAGCGAGAACCTCCGCACCATCCGATCGAAACAAGGCCAGCTGGACAAACCATATTGGGGAATGGATGGCGGTGACGACATCGAGCAACGGATCCTCACCGATCTGCAAAGCATCGATTCGCTGATCGAGGTGAACCGCACATTGATGGAAAGGCTGCGCACCAATGCCGAACTGAGCTCCGACGGACTCGGTGAACTGCACCGCACGGTGGCCGACCTGGAACGAACGATCACCGAAAAGGACCAGGAGATCGCACAGATGAAGGAGGAACTCGCGAGCACCAATGCTTCAATGGCCACGATCATTGAAATGTACCGCGATCGCACCCAGCTCGCAGAACAGCAGACCGAGCAACTGAACACGGCGTATTATGCGGTGGGAACGCTGCGCGAATTGCGCGAGAACGGCGTACTGGCGCGCGAAGGTGGATTCGCGGGCATCGGCGGTGTGAACAAGCTGGATCCCGCACGGCTGCCGAAGGATTATTTCAAACGGATCGACCTGTCGGTCGAGAAGGAAATACCGGTGATCGCGAAGAAAGCCACGCTCGTGACCCCGCATCCGGAAGGCAGTTACACGTTCCAGAACGGAGCGGAAAAATTGGTGATCACCGATCCGGAAAAATTCTGGAGCATCTCCAAATACCTCGTGGTCGTGGTGGATTGATCCCATCGCAGAAGTCGATCCTTTCTTTCTCGCGCCTGGTTTTCCTGATATCGATCATCGCGTTACCTGATCATTATCAGTAGGTCTGGGGCTGCACATAATGACCTTTATTCAATAATCCAAGGTCATGCGCCACCTTTCAAGTGCATTATTGTTCTCACTGTTGATGCTCGCCATTCCGGCCGCAGCAGAGATCCACATCGTCTATACCTACAACAACCAATTCAGCCTTAACCAGCCCGGGGAGACCGTGGTAAATACGGTCACCATCAACGCTGGTGATACGGTTCGATGGATCAGGTTACAGGGAAGTCACACCACTACGGCCGTAGCTGGAAGTGCCGAGCAATGGAATTCAGATCTGAATGCGACGGTAACGCAGTTCGATCGGAAATTCAACAATACCGGGACCTTCTGGTATTACTGCATTCCGCACGGATCCGACAATGGTGATGGAACAGCAAGCGGAATGCACGGAAAAGTGGTCGTGCTTTCCGCGGGAAGTGGTGCGTGTTGCATGACCAATGGCACCTGTATGATCACCGATGCCGGAGGCTGCTCAAGCATGGGCGGAACGTTCCAAGGCGCGGGCACAGCCTGCACACCGAATCCGTGCTCCGCCGGACCTTCCACGGTTACACTTCAAGCTGCGCAGGACAATTCGATCTATTCGGAGAACGGTGCGGTGAACAATGGCGGCGGGACAAGCCTGTTCGCGGGGATCCGCCAGAACAACATGCGCCGAAGCCTGGTCGCTTTCGATCTGAGCTCTCTGCCTTCCGGGATCGTGATCACTTCCGCGGAATTGAAGCTTTCCGCCACCACAGTGAATGGTAGCCAGAATGTTTCCGTAAGTCCGATCAATGCCACCTGGGGTGAAGGAAGCGCTGCCGGTACATTGAACAGCGGTGGTGCCGCAACAACTGGAAGTGCTACATGGACCTTCCGGCATTACAATACCGATCTGTGGACCCAAGCCGGTGGTGACTTTGGATCGGCATCGGCGAGCACTACGATCGGCGCCACAGGAACATACACCTTCAGCTCCGCTGCATTGCTGGCGGATGTGCAGATGTGGGCGAATATGCCTTCCATGAACCGGGGCTGGATGATCCGTGCGAACGAGGCCGCCAACAATGTGAACATCACGTTCGCCAGCCGCGAGAACGCCACCACTAACCTTCGTCCGCAATTGGTGATCACGTACACAGCCGCACCTACAGGAGCGTGCTGCATGCCCGATGGCATGTGTGAAGTGAACAGTGAAGGTGAATGCATCGCGATGGGCGGATCGTGGCAGGGTGCGGGCACTGATTGTTCCAGCGCTCAGTGTGAGATCGTGCTCACACCTTTCATCGATCCATTGCCTTTGCCGGGTGTTGCGCAACCTGTAACAGGTCAATCCGGAGGAGCCGCGCATTATGCGATCAGCATGACCGAACAGTTCCAGCAACTGCACAGCGAACTTCCGCAGACGCGCGTCTGGGGCTACAACGGAAGCTATCCCGGACCCACGATCGAAGCACGCAGCGGAGAACCGGTGACCGTGACATGGACGAACGATCTGCGCGTGGCTGAAACGAATGTGTTGCGCACGCACCACGTACTGGCCATCGACGAATGCCTGCACGGTCCGCACATCACCGGTCACGCGCCGGTCGGCATCGTACACCTGCATGGTGGCAAGGTGGCGCCGGAAAGCGATGGCGATCCCGATCTCGCCTTCCCTCCTGGAATATCATCGCCTCTCTACACGTACCCGAACGACCAACCAGCATCCACGATCTGGTACCATGATCATGCGCTCGGCATCACGCGATTGAATGTGATGATGGGAATGGCCGGCTTCTACCTGATCCGCGATGATCAGGAAGATGCACTTGATCTGCCTTCAGGACAGTACGAGATCCCGATGGCGATCCAGGATCGAAGGTTCAATGCTGACGGCAGCCTTGCATATCCGGAGGAATGGCACGAGCACTTCTTCG
>JAEZDL010000206.1 GCA_023418095.1 Bacteroidota bacterium | reverse complement strand
TGTGCCCAGGACTGGACTCGAACCAGCACACCGGTTAAGGCACTACCCCCTCAAAGTAGCGTGTCTACCAATTTCACCACCTGGGCATTCCGGTAAGGGGCCGCAAATATAAAGACGAACCTTTACTTCTTGGGAAATTTGCTCCTGACCTTGTTCGTGAAGATCCGGGCGCGCTGCCCTGCAAGCCTGGCCTGTTCGCCGGCAGCGGGTATGCTGGGATCGGAATGCACCTTCCTCCACATTGTGCGCGTTCGCGTGTGCCACAATACCAACTGGAAGGCATGATCGCGATGTAGGAAGCGCAGGCCGCTGCCGATCGGATGGATCGATCGCTGGTCTGAAATGGTCATGTCACGAATGTACTGTGGCCGGCTGCAGCACATTCTCAAATGCTCGCTCATTATTGGAAGCACGGCTCGCGACAGCCGATCACTTTCCCGCTTCTATCGCGCGGCGTACACTCCCATGCTCGTGCAGCAGGGCTGCGGCTTTCTCCCGATCGATATTCAGCGCATCCATCACCATGCGCGTACCACGATCGATGAGCTTGTTGTTGCTCAATTGCATGTCCACCATCCGGTTCCCCTTCACTCTCCCGAGCTTGATCATCACCGCGGTGCTGATCATGTTCAGGATCAGTTTCTGCGCCGTGCCGCTCTTCATGCGCGTGCTTCCGGTCACGAATTCTGGGCCCACTTCCGCCACGATCGCATGTTTGGCGACCCGGGTGATCGCCGATCCGGGATTGCACGTGATGCAGCCTGAAAGGATGCCTTCGGAGTTGCATTGTTCCAAGGCGCCGATCACATAAGGCGTTCTTCCGCTCGCAGCGATCCCGATCACCACATCGTCCTTTCCGATCCCGTGTTCCAGAAGATCCTTCCAACCTTGTGCGGGATCATCCTCGGCGAACTCGACCGCTTTGCGGATCGCTGCATCGCCACCAGCGATCAGGCCGATCACCATGCCGTGCGGAACACCGAAAGTTGGCGGACATTCGCTCGCATCAACGATCCCAAGGCGGCCGCTTGTGCCCGCGCCCATGTAGAATAAACGTCCTCCGCGCTGCATCCGATCAACGATCGCGTCCACCAATTCACCGATCGCCGGGATGCATTTTTCCACTGCGATCGGCACGGTACGATCCTCGGCATTGATCCCGCGCAGGATGGTCGCGATGTCCATCTTTTCAAGATCGTTGTAGCGTGAAGTGCTTTCGGTGATGGATGACATGCGCGCAGGTGATGATGCAAAGAAAAGGGCCGCGATCGGCGGCCCTTACAGAGAGATCGGTTTTCTATTCCCCTTCGATCGTTACTTCCACTTTCCTTCAAAAGTATTCATGAACGACTGGTAATCCTGTGTCTTGTAATGCCCGCCACCGAAGTAGTTCAAGATCGGTTCCATCTGATCGGGCGTCATGTAACCCTGCACCGGAGCGAGCACGTTCAGGTCACTGTCCAGGTAAACGATGGTGGGGTAGGCGATGCGGCCATTCGCAGGCGCGATGGTGCGCGTTAGATCGTGCGTTCCATTGCGGCCACCAACTCTCGCCGGATCGAATTCCTTGTTCTCCAGCTTGGTGCCTTTCCATGTCACCGGCTCACCGCTCTCAGCATTGAACTTAACCGGATAGAAATTCTTGTTCACGAATTCGGCCAGGCGCGGATCGCTGAAGGTGCGTGCATCCAGCATTTTGCATGGGCCGCACCAGCTCGTATATACATCCACCATCAGTGGTTTCGGTGCCTTCTTCGCTTGTGCCTGGGCTTCTTCAATGCTCATCCATTTGATCCCCTTTGCCGCGTCGGGCTTGGTCTCCACCGGCGTTTGCGCCAGCAAGTAAAGAGGAAGTAAGGCAAGGAACAGGATCGAACTGCGCATGGGTGAGGTTGGTCTTGGCGGCGGTGGAATCAAGCTTCGTGCCGGATCGGATTAATGGATGCCACGCATCAGGCGCCGAACGAGGGGTGAGATAACGATCAGTACGATGCCGGCGATCAACGCGTAGATCGCGAGCTGCTGGTAGCCGGAAGTGTAAGAGACAAGTTTCTCCGTGTTCGACGCATCGGGATCGGCAACGCTCATGCCAGCACCGAGCAATCCGGCCACGTACTGGCCATATGCGCTCGCCAGGAACCACATGCCCATCATCAATCCTTGTACGCTTTGCGGCGAAAGTTTCGTCATCAATGAAAGGCCGATCGGAGAGAGGCACAGCTCACCAAGCGTGATGATGAAGTAGCCCAGCGTGAACACATCGAGTGAAGTGATCCCGTCCGCATCGGCGAAGAAGATCGTGGCATAGAACACATAGAAGGCCGCCGCCAGAAAGAGGAAGCCGAGACCGAATTTCACTACGCTGTTCGGCTCCGCCTTATGTGTGCTGAGCCAAACCCAAAGCATTCCCACCGGCGCCGCGAAAAGGATCACGAAGAGCGAGTTGGAACTGTTGTTCACCACATTGGGATCCATCGGAATGCCGAGCAGGGAATGCTCCAGGTTGTTCAACGCGAACAGGCTGAGCGATCCGCCGCTCTGCTCGAAGAACGCCCAAAACAAGATCGAGAAGAGGATGAAGACCAATGCAGCGCCGAGCCTTTTGTTCTCTTCCGTATTGAACTTGCGCATTTCCCAGATCAGATAGATCAACGTCGCCGGTCCGATGATGTACATGAACAGATCGGTGTAATCCGTATTGGTCACCAGGATCAGGATGAACGGGATCGCGATTAACGAACCGATGTAGGTTGCGATCTCATAAATGCGCCGCTTTTTCACCGGCATGTTCGGATCGAGCGGCGAAAGTCCGATCGGCCCCAACGCTTTTCGTGTAGCGATGAAGTTGATCAGGCTGATGATCATCACGATCCCGACTAGTGCGAAAGCCCAACGCCAGCTGTGGTATTTGCCGATGTACACCATCAACACACCACCGAGCAAAGCGCCCAGATTGATACCAGCATAGAAAAGGCTGAAGCCAGCATCGCGGCGGCTGTCGTTCGTGTGGTAGAGCTGGCCGACCATGGTACTGATATTCGGCTTGAAGAAACCCGTGCCGATGATCGAGAAGCAGATCCCGATGTAGAAGAATTCGGCAGGGGAGGCGGCCACGATGAAACCACCGGCGATCATCAACAAAGCGCCCCAGAAGAGTGATCGCTGGAAACCGAGGATCTTATCGGCAAAAACGCCACCAATGAACGTGAACGCATAAACGAATGCCTGGATCGCGCCGTATTGCAGGTTCGCGGTGCGATCGTCGAGCCCGAGGTTGCTTACCATGAAAACGGTGAGCATGCCGCGCATGCCGTAGAAGCAGAAGCGCTCCCACATCTCGGTGAAGAACAGGGCCCAGAGCTGCTTCGGGTATTTCCCCTTGAAGCCGCGGATGTTCTCGATCGAATAAATGGCTGTTTCCATGGATCAACGGATGCCGTGGAACAAGCGGTTCACAAGCGGGCTCATGATCACCAGGAACATTCCGATCCCCACCGCGACCCAGCCCATCTTCGAGTAAACATCGACGTAGGTGGCAAAACTTGCAGCGGTATCCACTGTCGCATCATCGCCACCGTGTTCCACGCCGGTGAGTTTTGCCAGCATTCCGGCGGCATAGTTCGCACCGGCGATGCTCAGGAACCACGCACCCATCGCTGTTCCTGTCATGTCCTTTGGAACAAGTTTCGTCACCATGCTCAAACCGATCGGGCTCAGGAAAAGTTCACCCGTGGTGTGCAGCATGTACAGAAGTGCGAGCGTCCACAACGGCACCTGGTATTCCACGGCGAGCGGTGCGGCGAGCAGTATCACCAGATACCCAAGACCAAGTTGCGTAATGCCCAACCCGAACTTCATGGGAATGCTTGGATCTTTCCCAGCGGTCTTGAGCTTCACCCACATCACCGAGAAGATCGATCCAAAGAGAAGGATGAAGGCCGGATTGAAGAACTGTGTGGTGGCGGCGCCCATTTCCCAGCCGAACACTTCCCGATCCACGTTCCGATCGGCGAAAAGTGTAAGGCTGCTGCCGGCCTGTTCGAAGCACGCCCAGAACACCACGTTGAAGAACATCAGGATGATGAAACCGAACATCTTGTCCAGTTGCACTTTACCATCCTTGATCCCGCGCATGATCAAGCTTCCGATCACGAATACGGCGACCACCAGCAGAACATAACCGGCGATCGTGGTGTTGCGAAGAAGGAAATAGAGCACCGGGATCAGTGCGAAGCAGCCCAGGATCACCGCCACGAACGGGCTCAGCGGACCATATTTCGGTTTGTACAACGTTTCCGGTGAAGGCGGTGCGCTCACATGTGCGTAATGTTTGCTGCCAAGTTGGAACACGATGATGCCCGCGAGCATTCCCAAACCGGCGAGGGCAAAACCGGCGCGGGCGCCATAGATGTGGCCCACTTCCGCGCAAACGGTAGTTGCCAGCAATGCACCGAGATTGATCCCGATGTAGAAGATCGTGAAACCGGAATCCTTGCGCTTGTCACCATCGGGATAAAGGCGGCCCACCATGGTGCTGATGTTCGGTTTGAACAGACCGTTGCCAACGATGATGATCGCCATGCCCCAGAACAACATCATCTCCGTGCCGCCAACGATCACGAATTCGCCGATCGCCATCAATATGCCACCGAACAATACGGCAAGTCGCGATCCAAGTACACCATCAGCGATCCGCCCGCCGATCACCGGCATCACATACACCAGCGCAGTGTAGGCACCGTAAACGGCAAAGCCCATGTTGTCGCCCATCGCAAGCGATTTCACCAGGTACAGCAGCAGCAGCGCGCGCATGCCGTAGTAGCAGAAACGCTCCCACATCTCTGCGGCGAAGAGCCAGTACAGACCTTTGGGATGCCCGCTTGAAGGCGGCTCCGTCACAGGTATCGTCATCGTATCGATGCTTGAGCTCATATGTTCTGGTTTCGGGTGATCAAGGCCGGTTTCCGGCCGCGCCGAATATAGCGGGTTGATCGGTGCGGACTGCGATCGGGCTTTTTTTCGATCGATATTAGGGCGTGCTCCCGCGTTTGGATCGGTTGCAGCGGGCAAAGCCCGCCGAAGCTTCAGCGAGGCGGGGTCAGGCTATGAGTTCATCCTGAGCGAAGTCGAAGGGCTCCAAGTCCTCGCTGCGCTCCGGGCTTTCCGCTCCTATCCTTCACGCAACATCCGGCCAGGCTTAACGTCTCCGATCGGTCCCGGTTTCAACCTATCTTGTTGCGATCATTCAATTGCTTATGTCACGACACGTAACCGGGATCGGTGGCCTCTTCTTCCGATCGGACGATCACAAAGCGCTTGCGCGCTGGTATGAGCAAAGTTTCGGCATCAACAGTTCCGAAACGGGCTTCATCTGGCAGCAGGATGCCGGCCCAACCGTGTTCTCACCGTTCAAGCGCGATACCGATTATTTCGCCAGCGAGAAGCAGCAGTTCATGTTGAACCTTCGTGTACAGGACCTGGATGGACTGATAAGCAAATTGGAAGCGGAAGGAGTGAAGATCGATCCGAAACGGCAGGATGAGGAGTACGGCCGTTTCGCATGGGTGTACGATCCCGAAGGGAACAAGATCGAACTGTGGGAGCCGAAGTAGGTCTTATTTCCGTAAGATCTTTTCCATCGCTCTTCCTTTCGCCAGTTCATCCACCACCTTGTCCATCCAGCGGATCTGTTGCATCAGCGGGTCTTCGATCTCTTCCACGCGGTAGCCGCAGATCACGCCGGTGATCTTGGCCGCGTTGGGGTTAAGTTTTGCTTTTGCGAAGAACTCCTCGAAGTCAATCTTCTTTTCGATCACTTGCTGCAGCGCTTTCTCATCGTAGCCGGTGAGCCATTCGATCACTTCGTGCAGCTCTTCCATGGTCCGCCCTTTCTTCTCCACTTTGGCCACGTAGTGAGGGTAAACGCTGGCGAAGGACATCTTGAAGACGCGGGTGTTCTGCATGGACTTCACAATTTTCGATCCGCAGTGTATTTCGTCATTTCATGATCTCGCGGATCTCACGGCTCGCGTGGCGCATCAATTTCCATCTGCGCCAGCTGCGCTTCGCCATCGGCCACAACACCTCGGAGAGGAGCACCCAGACATAGGCTGCAGGAAGTAGGAAAGGTAGCACGAGGAAGAGCTGCAGACGTTTTCGCGGCCGTTCATCGCGGAAGTCATGATTGAAGAAAAGGATCCAGATCGCTGTTGCGATCAGAACGACCGGAGAGAGAATTATACCTATTACAACGACAACGATCTCCTGCGGCGTAGGCTTGTCATACTCAGCCGGCTGGTTCTTTTCCAACCACCCGTGCAGTCGATCGAGCGGTCCTTTCTGGACCGGCCGATCATTGCTTGTGCGTGACTGGAACGAGATCGACATTTCTGCCAATGTAAGAAGGGCACCTCTAAGAACTGCATGAGGGAGCCATGATGGTTCTGGTGCATTCATCCTTCATGTACACATAGTTCGATCAGCGGCCTTTTTAGGCCTTTTTCAGGTGTTTTTCGATCGGATCGGTCACACGATCCCCATGGTTTTTCTGTTCAGGTAAAGCACCCGTTGCATGTTATAGACAAGGTTCACCATCGCCAGCTGTGCGTGTGCACGATCGATCCCGATGCACCGGATCTCACTGCCTTTGATGCACATCTTGATATGTCCGAACACATGCTCCACGCTTGCACGCACCTTGCTCTTCAACCAATTGAGCACTTCCTGTTCGTGGGTCAACGGTTTGTTTCGCCGGGCTTGCTCCACGGCCTGTAGGCTTATACCCA
This sequence comes from Bacteroidota bacterium, assembly GCA_023418095.1. GTDB lineage: Bacteria > Bacteroidota > Bacteroidia > Flavobacteriales_F > PHOS-HE28 > PHOS-HE28. Next base: position 206 of record JAEZDL010000206.1, on the reverse strand, counting down.
TTTCGGAGAGGACCTTCTGGTTCTGTGGAGTGTTGTAGGCACTATCGGTAAAGCAAGGCTTGCCTCGATCGCCCTCCTCCATCAACTCTGGCAAAGCCTGGCTGTCGTGCTCGTGGGCGGGGCTCACATAGAAGTTCTCGATGAGCTTGCTGCCCTTGTCGATCTTGATGCTGTTCTTGTAGCCGAAGTAGTCCTTCCCATGCTTG
>JAEZDL010000186.1 GCA_023418095.1 Bacteroidota bacterium | reverse complement strand
GTCAGTTGATAGTTGCCGGTTGTCAGTATTAAATACCGATCCTGCCTGACAACTAACAACTGACAACTGTCAACCATGGATCTCTTTAAGGATCTGATAGTGATCGAGACCGCCGCTGTGCTGGCCGGCCCCGCTGTGGGCATGCATTTCGCCGAGCTCGGTGCGCGGGTGATCAAGATCGAGAACAAGAGCAGTGGTGGCGATGTAACGCGCAAATGGAAGCTGCCATCCGAAGATCCCGCTTCACCCATAAGCGCTTATTTCAGCAGCGTGAACTGGGGGAAGGAACATGTTTTCCTTGATCTGCAGGATCCAGCGGATCGGGCGGAATTCGATCGATTGATCGAAAAGGCCGATGTGTTGATCAGCAATCACCTTCCTTCGGATGCTGAAAAGCTTGGTCTTTCGCGCGATCGGTTGCGAAAGATCAACCCGAAACTGATCCACGGCCATATCAAGGGATTCGCCGATCAGCCCGATCGGCCTGCGTATGATGTGGTGCTTCAGGCTGAAACGGGCTACATCAGTATGACCGGCACCGATCGCGAACACCTGGCGAAACTTCCGATCGCCCTGATCGATGTGTTCGCTGCACATCAATTGAAGGAAGGGATCTTGATCGCACTGCTTCATCGTGAACGAAATGGCAAAGGCTCGTATGTTGAAGTTTCGCTTGAAAAAGCCGCGTTGGCCGGACTGATCAACCAGGCAAGCAATTTCCTCATGGCCGGACATGTCGCTGGGCCGATCGGAACGCTTCACCCGAACATTGCGCCGTATGGCGAAACCTTCGTGTGTGCCGATGGGAAGAGAATGATCCTCGCCGTTGGAAGCGATCGGCAATTCGGGGCACTTTGTGAAGTGATCGGGGCAGCGGAGATCTCAGCTGATCTTCGTTTCCGATCGAATACCGATCGGGTACGATCGCGGATCGAGCTCGCTTCTCTTCTTCAAGGAAAAATTGCCGCAAAAAGAAGAAGCGATCTGTTGATCGAACTGGAAAAGGCCGGTGTGCCGGCCGGTGCTGTGCGAACTATCGATGAAGTGATGGATCTATCCGCAGCGAAAGAGATGATCCTGGAACAGCCGATCGATGGAAAGCCAACGCGCCGCATCCGCGGAAATGCATTCTCGATCGAGCCTTATTGATCCACTTTCCTACGCGCTTCGGTAAGCGCTTTTTGCAGGATCGGAAGGATCTGCGCCGCCTCTTCCTTCGTCAAGCCTTTGCCGAACACCACCTTCTTTCCGAGGTGCTCGAAACCGATCCGCTCCCCTCCCATCACCCAGAAACTTTCGTTCATCTGCCACTTCCACGAGCTCTCATCGATCTCGATCAATCCCAGTTTCTGGATGTTCTGGATGAAATAATCGTGGGCTTTCCCAAAACCGAGAATGCTGTCCTTGATCGTGAACCGATCGCCCTTGATCCGCCAGATCTCGAATCCCTTCAAGCGCCAGAGCAGCACACGCACCACGGTGAATTCGAAATACGCCCAAAAGGCAAGAAATGCGAGCAGGTATTGCCGCAACGGATCGCCGGAAGGAAGCCGCAGCCATTCATAAAGGACATACGCGCCACAGAAGGTCCACGCAAGCACCCACGACACCAGCAGCGTTTGGTTCAACCGGGAAAGTCGTGGCGATATCACCACCGAGAACCGATCCTCGCTCCGATCGATGCTGACGCGTTCGCTGATGAACTTCATTACACGTTCACCTGCGCCACCACCTGTTCATACAATGCTTCATAGCGCGGGAGCACGATCTTCAGATCATAGCGCGAAGCCTGTTCGATCGCACCTTCACGGAATCGCGCCTGTGAGACCTCATCTTCAAGAATGATCCGCGCGTTCCCAGCCATCGCCTCCACATCGCCAACAGGGTTCAGCAATCCGCTTACGCCGTGGATGTTCACCTCTGGCAGTCCGCCGGTATCGGTGCTTACCACGGGCACGCCGCATGCCATCGCCTCCAGCGCCGCAAGCCCGAAGCTTTCGCTCTCACTGGGCAACACGAACAGATCGCAACTGGAAACGATGTTCTCCGGACTGGTCATTTTTCCAAGAAATTGGATCGCTCCTCCGGAACACGCCGCCGAATGGCGGCATTGCGCCTCGATCCGCTGCCGTTCCGGTCCATCGCCGATCATGAGCAACCGCACCGGCATCTGTTCGCGCAAGATCCGGAACATGCCGATCACATCATCCACGCGCTTCACCGGCCGGAAGTTGGAAACGTGAACGAGCAGCTTCTCCCCGTTCGGTGCATAACGCGCACGCAACTTCGGATCTGGTTCGCGATCGTACTGCTGCATGCACACGAAATTGGGGATCACCTGCACCTCGCGCTGCAACGGGAAATGCTCGTACGTATCCTTCTTCAAGCTCTCTGAAACGGCGGTTACCGCATCGCTGTGCTCCATGCTGAAGGTGATCACCGGCTCGAAGCTCGGATCACGACCCACCAACGTGATATCCGTGCCGTGAAGCGTGGTGATGAAAGGCAGGTTGATCCCTTTCGAACCAAGGATCTTCTGCGCCATCCAGGCGGCGGAAGCGTGCGGGATCGCATAATGCACATGCAGCAGGTCCAACCCTTCGAATTGCGCAACGTCCACCAGTTTGCTGGTGAGCACCAGTTCATACGGCTGGTAATCGAACAGCGGATAATCGCTTACGCGCACCTCGTGGTAGAACACGTTCGGGTGATTGCGCAATCGCACCGGCCGATCGTAGGTGATGAAGTGAACGACGTGACCTTTCGCGGCCAGGGCCATGCCCAGTTCGGTGGCCACCACGCCGCTTCCACCGAAAGTGGGGTAACAAACGATCCCGATCTTCATGATCGGCGCAAAGGTATTGTGGGTTGGAGGAGTGGAGGCTGAAAGCTGAAGGCTGAGGGCTGAAGGTTGAACGCTGAAGGCTGAAGGACTTGATGGCACCGCAGATCGAGCCTGTTCATCATTCTACATTCATCATTCTAAATTCTACATTCCCCTAAGGGTTCCGTATCTTTGTGTACATGAACACCGTGTTGCTCACCGTGCTTCTTGCGATCGTATTTCTCGCTGCCGCGTTCGCGGGCATCGCGATCAAGATCTGGGCGAAGAAAGGCGGCGAATTCGCGGGCACCTGCGCAAGCAACAATCCAATGCTTCAGGAAGAAGGTGCCAGCTGTGGTTTCTGCGGCGCCAAGCCCGAGGAGCAGTGCCGCCGGGAAGAGGTGAAGGCGTAGATTTGGGCGTGCCGGTGCTCAAAGCAGCACCGTCGGGCCAATGCTGCAAGTCCTCCATCGCTTCGCTCCGTCCGGGCTTTCCGCGTATGTCCCTCACGCAACATCTGCAATGATGATCTCGGATCAAGATTCGCTTTGAAGACTTTGCTAAGTTGAAGTTTTACGAGGAACGGTCTTGTTCCTAACCAGGATCGATCGCATATTCACATTCCGAATGCGTATGCTTGGACTTATAGCGATCTGTCTTTGTTCAGGAATACTCACGGGCCAAAACACCTTCAATAGCGTATGGCATCATCCATCTGGCCTTTCATATGTTGGGGCGCATTCAGTATTTGAATTGAACGATGGCTATCTGGTCTTCGCCTATGGTTGGTCCCTGGATAGCACAGTAGGAGCCATACATGTGGCGAAATTCACTAGTTCTGGCGATCTCCTCTGGCAGAAAGAACACCGGCGGGAACGCTACATCCATTGTGGCTATGTGGATCCAATAGCCCGAATTTCAGATACATGCTTTGTGGCGAGTATGACAGAATTTGGAGGTGATGCACCCAATGTAACTTACCTGTATTGGTTCAATGCCGAAGCAGATACTATCAGGACCCGCTTTCTTAAATCAGACAGTTTATTTGCTGAAGGTACACATGCCACTCATCAACTGATCAAGCTGTCCGATGGAGGATTTCTTCACTGTGGTTGGTGCGCAGGATTTCCAAGCGGAACGGAAAGTTGCATTACTCGAGTGGATAGTATAGGAGAGATCCTATGGGATAAAAACTATCCTCAAGCTCGCTATATTTTCAATGCAACCGAACTGCCCGACGGCGGCTTCATACTAGGAGGGAACAGGAATAGCGATCAAAACAAAGCTGTGATCATCCGCACCGATAGTATGGGCAACGCACAGTGGACACGCTATCATGGATCGTATTCTATTACTGGCGGAAATCAAGCGCTTTATAATATTGATGGGAATATTCTGATGCCTGGAAGTTGGAAACAAGATCCCAATACCACTGTTTACGATAGATGGACCTCTTTGTATAAATATTCATCTACAGGAGTACCGCTTGATAGGAAAGACTACTTTTTCAGTTATGATGCAACCGCTGTGCATATCCTGCCAAAGGATGATGCAAATTTCTGGCTTGTTGGCGGCATGTACCAATACGGTGTGGATCCAGATGGAGTATTGACGCTATGGGAACTTGACGAGAACCTGGATTCACTTTGGATGCGTCGCTATTGGCATTATGCATCGGATGATGCTGTAAGTGCGGCGTATAGTATCCGTTCGACCAGTGACGGTGGTTTGGTGATGTGTGGAATGACGCGCCAAGGAGTACTTGATATACTACCTTATTTGCAAAGCAACTGGCTGATCAAGCTCGATGAGCACGGTTGTCTTGTTCCGGGTTGCCATATGGTGGGTATCAATGAGCATGTGCTAGGGCTGAACGAATACTTCAAGCTTTGGCCTAATCCCGTGCAGGCTGAAACTCCGATCCAATTCAGTTTCGAACCACCTGAAGGTTTCGTGCCGAAAGGCCAATTACGCGCGGTATTGTTGGATGCAATGGGAAGAGAAGTACATTCCGAATCATTTGCTATTACGCAGAAACAATTCACATTACAGAAGACCGATCTTCCTACAGGCATCTATCACCTGCACCTTACCGATCAGCGCAGTTGGTTGGCCGGGGCGAAGGTGGTGGTGGAGTAGAAACAAAAGGCCGAAGGGTCCCGAAGACGGAGACCCTGCGAAGATTTAGACCTGCACCTCACGGATCAGCGCAGTTGGTTGGCAGGTGCGAAGGTGGTGGTGGAGTAGAAACAAAAGGCCGCAGGGTCCCGAAGACGGAGACCCTGCGGAGGTTAAGTTGGTTGGCAGGTGCCAAAGTGGGGATCGAATAAGTTCCGATCATCCCTACGATCTAGTTTCCTACATGATCGACATCATTTACGTTCGTTCGATCTAATTGCCATATTTGATGCACCGAACGATCAACCCATGAAACCCTTTACCCTGTGTTTTGCAGCCATCGGCGCTGTGCTCCTATTGAATTCCTGTGGCATGAATTACGCCGCGATGCTCAACCAGAACCAGCATGCTACGCAGGTTCAACTTTCCGCCAACAATTTTCGCGTGGTGGATCGGATCCATGGGAACGCCAGTGTGCCGTACATCCTGGGCTTCGGCGGAATGAACAGGAGCCAGTTGTACGAGCAGGCGTATTCCGCGATGTTGGAGAAAGCAGCGCTGAAGGATGCTTCACGCGCGATCGTGAACGTGGTGACCGAGGAACATGTGGGTGGAGTGCCGCCGTTCTATTTCAAGCGCACAGTGACCGTAAGCGGCAACGTGATCGAGTTCACCCGCTGATCGGGCCTACTCTGCCACCGGCCAACCCGGCGTGCTCCAGATCGCATAGCCGCCAGCACCGTCGTCGCTGATCAGGTAGGCTTCCACTTCCCTGTTCTGGCCAAGCCAGCTCTTGGCTTCGTCCGGTCCCATTACAAGGAGCGCCGTGGCCAGCGCATCAGCGATCGCGCAATTATCTGCGATCACCGAAACACTCAGCAGGCGGTTCATCGCAGGTTTTCCTGTTCGTGGATCAATGGTGTGGCCGTAGCGCTGGCCATCCACTTCGATGAACTTGCGGTAATTGCCGCTGGTGGCCATGCTTCGATCCTGGAGCGGTACTACAGCCTGTTGTTGGTGCTCCCCTCCTTCCACCGGCTTGTCGATCTGGATCGTCCACGGGGTGCCGCGATCGTTCTTTCCACGCGCACGCACTTCACCGCCGATCTCCACCATGTACGCTTCGATCCCACGCAGATCGAGAAGTGAAGCGACGAGATCAACGGAATACCCTTGTGCGATCCCGTTGGGATCGAATTGCACGCCCGGATCGGTCTTGATGTAGGTGATCTGTGGTGGCATCTGTACCTGTTCGCGCCAGCGCCCATCGATCGCGATCTTGTCCATTCCGATCAGGCTTTTCAAGCTATCGATCGAAGCGGGATCCAGATCCCTCTTCCCTTCACGCCCCATGCCCCAGGCTTTCACCAGTGGAAGCACGGTTGGATCGAACGCGCCATCGGTTCTGCGCCACAATTCTTCGGAAAGTGAGACCATCGTGCGGAAATGCACATCATCGCTGACGAACGTATCGGCTTCATTGAAATGCGATACGGTGCTTTCATCCACCCAAAGACTGAGCGATCCATCGATCACCGTGAAAAGGCTGTCCACCTGGCCGCTCAGGTTTCGCTGCAGCGAGTCGATGTATTTGATCGTGAAGGTGGTGCCCTGCGTCTCACCTTTCAGCGTCATCAGATCTTCCGATCCGGAATGATCCCGATCGCATCCGATCAACAGCAGCACAGCGCCGATCCCAAAGAGAAAACCCCGCAAGTAGCGGGGCTTCTTATTATCTGATCCTCTGATCATCTGATCTTCTGATCCGCGTTATCCCCCGAAATCATCGAAGCTCACGTTCTCTTTCGGCACGCCCCAATCATCCACCATTTTCAATACCGCGGCGTTCATCATCGGCGGACCGCAGAAGTAGAATTCGATGTCCTCGGGCGCTTCGTGCTTCTTCAGGTATTGGTCGATCACCGCCTGGTGAACGAAACCGGTGAAGCCATCGCCCATTTCATCGTAGATGTCCTTCTTCACTTTCCAGTTGTCCTGCGGAAGTGGTTCGCTGAGCACCACGAAGAACTTGAAGTTCGGGAACTGCCGCTCGATGTTCTTGAAATGTTCGAGATAGAACAATTCGCGCTTGCTTCGGCCGCCGTACCAATAGGTCACCTTGCGGCCGCTCTTCAGCGTATGGAAGAGGTGGAAGAGATGCGAGCGCATCGGTGCCATACCCGCACCACCACCGATGTAAAGCATCTCCGCTTCGGTGGGCTTGATGAAGAATTCGCCATATGGACCACTGATCGTGACCTTGTCGCCTGGCTTGCAATTGAACACGAAGCTGGAACAGATCCCCGGATTCACGTCCATCCAACCGTTCTTCGCGCGATCCCAAGGCGGCGTGGCGATCCGGATGTTGAGCATGATGATGTTGCCTTCAGCCGGGTGGTTCGCCATGGAATAGGCGCGGAAGATCGGCTCATCGTTCACCATCTTCAGGTCCCACATCTTGTACTTGTCCCACTCGGGGCGGAAATCCTGCGGATCGCGCCCTTGCGCCACCAATTCCGGATGCGCAGTGATGTCGATATCCTTGAAGTTCACCGTGCATGGCGGTACATCGATCTGGATGTAACCTCCTGCCTCGAACTCCAGGTGTTCGCCCTCCGGAAGCCGTACCACGAATTCCTTGATGAAGCTGGCGACGTTGTAGTTGGAAACGACCTCACATTCCCATTTCTTGATGCCGAAGATCTCCTCTGGCACCTTGATCACCATATCGTTCTTCACCTTCACCTGGCAGCCGAGACGCCAGTTGTCCTGGATCTGTTTGCGGCTGAAGTATGGTGCTTCAGTGGGTAGGATCTCGCCGCCACCTTCGATCACCTGGCATTTGCACATGGCGCAGGTGCCGCCGCCCCCGCAGGCGCTGGGGAGAAAGATCTTCTGTTCGCTGAGCGTGGTGAGCAGTGTGCTGCCAGCCTCCACTTCGATCGTTTTTTCTCCGTTGATCTGGATCTTCACCGGACCGCTGGTGGAAAGCTTTGCCTTGGCAAGCAGGAGCAGAGCCACCAACACCAACGTGACGGTGAGGAAAACAATGAGGGTTATGATGATCGTAGGACCCATGCTGCTCAGATCAGAGGGAAATTCCCATGAAGGCCATGAACGCGATGCCCATGAGGCCGGTGATTATGAATGTGATGCCCAGGCCGCGGAGCGGTGCGGGAACA
>JAEZDL010000153.1 GCA_023418095.1 Bacteroidota bacterium | reverse complement strand
GAATTGTTGAAACTGTTGACATACAGTGGCAAAGATGCGTTGCAGGATCGGTAAAAGAAGCTATCTTTGCGGCCCCAAACTTTCAACGGGAATGACGAAGGCGGAATTGGTCAGCTTGATCGCGAAGCGCACAGGCGTTGAGCGTCAGGCGGTATTGACCACAGTGGAGGCGTTCATGGAAGAAGTTAAGAACAGCCTGGAGAAGGGAGAGAACGTGCACCTGCGCGGGTTCGGGAGCTTCGTGGTGAAGCACAGGGCGCAAAAGACCGGAAGGATCCTTGCGCGCAACACCACCATCATCATCCCGGCGCACGATGTGCCGGCGTTCAAACCTGCCGACACCTTCGTCGACAAGGTGAAGAACAGGAATGGCGGCAACGCCCCGCAGTAATGCGTCTGAAAAGACCGCAACTGCTGGCCCTCGCGAGCGCCCTGGTGGTGATCGTTCTTTTGTTGATGGTGCCCCGGGCGCCTGCCGGAAAGATGGAAATGGCCGCCAAGGCCGATCCGATCAAGATCCGCACTGCGGAAGCAGTGGCGCTGGTGAACGGCCAGGATCCCATGCGGGGCATCATGGCCCTTCGCGAGATACTGCAGGATGACCCGGACAATGTGGAAGCGCATTGGCATCTTGGGCTGTTCTCGGTCCAGAGCGGCCAGTACGACAAAGCGCTGGATCGGTTCAAGAAAGTGGTGGAACTGGCCGGAGACAATGTTCCCGATGCCTGGTTCTACTTGGGGCGCACCTATGCAACTCTCGATAGCCTACCACAGGCGATCGAAAGTTTTGAGAAGTACAGGACATTGGCCGAGGATACCATCATCATCAATGGTGTTGATAGTTTCCTGGTGGAATTGAAGAATGAACTAACAACTGGAGAAGCACATGCCGTGCGGTAAAAAGAGAAAGAGGCACAAGATGGCCACGCACAAGCGCAAGAAGCGCTTGCGGAAGAACAGGCACAAGAAGAAGGTTCGGTAAAGACCTTCGCCTGAACGTTGCGTGGCCCAAAGGAGAATTCCTTTGGGCCCATGCGGCTTGATGGTACCCGATCATTTCGGGTATTTACGATCATTTCCATCTTACAGCGGAACATCGCGTGAACATAGACCTGATCATTCGTTCAGGTGCATCAGAGGTCGCAATCGCCCTGATGAAGGATCGGGCATTGTCCGAACTCCACCGGGAAAAGACCGAACGTGGCTTCGGCGTGGGCGACATCTATCTGGCCAAGGTGCGCAAGGTCGCGCCCGGGCTCAACGCCGCATTCGTGGATGTGGGACATGAGAAGGATGCCTTCCTTCACTATTTCGATCTAGGGCCACAGTTCAGGAACACGTTCAAATTCACCAAGGGTGCGGTTACCGGTAGCGTGAGTTCCTCGCTTCTGGACAATTGGAAGCTCGATCCGGATATCGACAAGAACGGCAAGATCGCCGATGTGATCAGCGCCAGCCAGAACATCCTGGTGCAGATCGCCAAGGAACCGATCAGTACGAAAGGCCCGCGCCTCACTGCTGAAGTGACCCTTGCCGGCCGCTACATGGTGCTCGTTCCGTTCATCAATAAGGTGAGCATCTCCTCACGCATCAAGGATGAAGAGGAACGCTCCCGGTTGAAGCAACTGATGCAGCGGATCCGCCCGGCCAACTTCGGGGTGATCATCCGCACCAATGCAGAGAATAAGAAGACCGAAGATCTTGAAGCGGACCTGAAAGGCTTGCTCACACGTTGGGATGTTTGCTTCCATAACCTGCGAAGCGCACAACCGCCCAAGAAAGTTCTCGGGGAGATCGATCGCACCAGCGCCGTGCTGCGCGATCTGCTGAACAAGAACTTCACGGCGATCCATGTGGATGATGAAGTGCTGGCCGAGGAAGTGCGCCAGACACTGGAGAAGATCGCGCCAGAGAAAAAAGGGATCGTAAAGAACTACAGTGGCAAGCTGGACATCTTCGATCAATTCGGGGTGAACAAGCAGATCAAGCAGGCGTTCGGCAAGCAGGTGATGCTGCCCAGCGGTGCCTACCTGATCATCGAGAAGACGGAGGCCATGCACGTGATAGACGTGAACAGTGGCAGCCGGAAAGGTGGCAATCAGGCACAGGAAAAGAACGCGCTCGATATCAATATTGAAGCCGCGCAGGAGATCGCGCGCCTGTTGCGCTTGCGCGATATGGGCGGGATCATCTGCATCGATTTCATCGATCTGTACGAACCCGAGAACCGGCGCACACTTCACAAGGCGTTGAAAGACGCGATGGCCGATGACAAGGCCAAGCACAACGTACTTCCGCCGAGCCGTTTCGGGGTGATCGAACTCACGCGCCAGCGCGTACGCCCGGAAACGGAGATCGATACCAGCGAAAGCTGCCCCACGTGCGGCGGCACCGGCGAGATCAGCGCACCAGTATTGATCATCGACCAGATCGAGAATTCACTCAATTACATTCTGGGTGAAAAGGACATGAACGGGATCACGCTTAGCGTGCATCCATTCCTGCACGCCTATTTCACCAAAGGGATCCCGAGCCGCCAGATGAAATGGTGGTGGCGGTGGAAGAAGTGGGTGAAGGTGAAGCCCGTGGGCAGCAGCCAGTACCTGGATTTCACTGTGCAGGATGCGCAGGGGAACGAGGTGCCACTGTAGATCTTCCAAAGAAGGCTGTTGTCTCTGCTGGGTATTCTTGTCGATACCTTCTCACATTTCAAAGATCATTTTCAGCGCTTTCAGATCATGGATCTGGATCGTGTTCTTATCCGATCCATCGATCTTGTTGTTCTTGTTCTGATCGTAATGGCCGGATACCGTGATCGTTCCGGTGCGATCATTCACGACCCAGGTCTTAACGAAAAATCCATCAGCTGTAAGTTGCTTCCGTTGTTTTCCATCAGGCGAAAGGACAATGATCTGTTTCGGATCATCCAGTCGATCCCATTCTTTCCTTGTACATCAACGGTCCTGGCTGATAGCAGGACCCAATTGATCCCCAGACTATCGATCTTCACCTGTTCCAACTCCCCAATGTGCGCATCAGCCGGAAAGTCAACTTCCGTGATCTCATTCGTTCGCGTGTTGATGAACAACAGGTGATCGTTATTTGCGCCTGCGATCTTGCTGTGATCAGCGGTCGAGGCGATCACATATTCGGTCCCTACGACTTCCGTCAACCGATCGAACGAAACCAGCTCAAACTTGGATTGTCCATCGGCGATGGAACCGATGAACACGAAAAGGATCATGGAAGTCAGCTTCATTTTAATCTACTTTCTGCCGAATCTACATGTTGTCACTCACCTGTGATCTGCGAGATCGACCTCCCTGATCGGATCACCTCCATCGATGAAGAGGCGGCCATTCTTCTTCAAGGCCGCTGCGATCCTTTGTAATGCTATTTCGCCTGCCTTCGGATGCCGGCCGTCCAATGCGCCCACCCTGATGGCGAAAGCGAGATCGAATTTTTCTTCTTCTGGAACATGGTGGAGATCCTCGATCGCGATCTGACGGAACTGGCAACGGCCATTTCTTATATAACTGGGCGAATTCTTCTCCGCGAGACCGATAGCTTTTTTCGATCTATCGATCGCAAGTATGTGACCATTTCCGATCCGATCGGCGACAGCTCTGGCTGCCACGCCAGGTCCGCAACCGATCTCCAACACCCGCATGCCCTCGCGCAGTGGCAATGCGTTCACGATCGCTTCAATGCGCGGAGATGGTTTGGAATTTGTCATAAACTCGGCTCATCGATCGTATGGCAAATTAGGCTGTTCGCAAAGACGGATCGACCGGGACAGGGTGCGATCTTCGTAGCGTGTCCACTTTGATCGCAAAAGCCCGCAACTACTGCGCCCGCCAGGAGCGTTGCCAGCAGGAAGTGCGCGATAAGCTTTACGCGTGGGGTAGCCACAAGGAAGAGGTGGAACAGATCATTTCACAACTGATCGGAGATGGTTTCCTGAACGAAGCGCGCTTTGCGGAGCATTATGCGGTAAGCAAGAACCGGCAGAAAGGCTGGGTCAAAAAGAAGATCGAATACATTCTGAAGGCGAAGGGTGTTTCCGATCCGTGCATACGGCTTGGATTGAAGGCGATCGATGGAGCGGAACTGAATAGCGATCTAAAACACGCGATCGAAAAGAAGTTGGAGCGATCGAAGGTGACCGATCCGAGGATCAGGAAGCAGAAGGTGATCCAGTATTTTCTTCGGAAAGGATTTTCCTATGACGAGATACATCATGCGATCGGAAAGCTTGAAGAACTCTGAACACTTAACTTAGTTCCATGGATTGGCGTAACCGGATCA
>JAEZDL010000137.1 GCA_023418095.1 Bacteroidota bacterium | reverse complement strand
CTGCGCTGGAACCAGGCGACCTGGGAACATGTGCTGTTCATCAACCAGGCGAAGCTCAGCGGAACGTTGGATCTGTTGCACGAAAGCGGATCGGATGATGTGGGCGAGATCCTGCGAAGCAGTGGTTCGATCGATGGTGATGTCGCGCCGGAAAAACTGATCGCTGCGTTGCAGGAACGGATCGATTCGTTGTATTCCAATTGGGATCGGCAACACGGCCGGCCACGCGATGGAAAGAGCATCCTGAATCCGCATAAGCGCAATGTTGGTCCGGTGTTGAAGGCGCACTACGCACAGGAGACCACGCGGCAGGAATATGGAGAAGTGCTGCAGCACGAAAAGGACCTGGATGCGGTGAACGCGGAGATCGCGCGGGTGCAGCAATTGATGGAGAAAGAAAAGCCGTTGGTGGAAGACGGCAAAGTGAGAGAGAAAGGACTAAGTCAGCGCGCATTTCTGGAAGAAAGGTTGAAGAATGCACAAGCTGATGTCACGCGGTTGATGAAAGTGATGGCCGATTGGCCCGGTGCGGAAACGGTGCTGAACGAGAAGAAGGAAGCCCTGCTCCAATGCGCACAACAGCTCGAACGGTTGTCTACTGAGATGGCCAACGCGAAACTGCACCAAGGAGCTGACAAAGTGCGGATCGGATATCAAGCGCTTGCCGAAGCGAAGAAGGCGTTGGATGAGGCGCGCACGGAATTCGCTGCGCTGAAGCCGGTGACGAAAGAACAGATCGAAGCGATACGTGAACTGGTAAAGCGGATCGAAAAAATCGAAGTGGAGATCAAGGCGCAGAAGCTGGCTGCGATCCTTCAGGCGAAGGAACCAATGTCCGTGACTGTGGCACGTGGCGGATCGAGTGAAGAAGCGATCGAAATTTCACCCGATACACCTTATCAATGCAGCGCCGAAGGCCGGATCTCGATCAGCGCCGGTCCATTGAACATCAGCGTGCGGAGCGATCAGAAGGATGTGGAACAACTGTATGCCGATCTTGAAAGTGCGCGTTCGCAACACCAACGGGCATTGACGGAATTGGAGGTCGCGGATCTTCCCTCGATGATCGCACGCAAGGAGAACCATGATCTGGCACGGCAGAAAGTGGATCGGGCGAATGCAACGTACATCGCTTCATTGCAGAAGAAGACAGAGGAACAATGGCAGAAAGCGATCGATGACCTGAAGAGCATTCCTCCCACCCGTTCGCTCACCGAACTCGATCAGGAGCAACGGCGGATCCTTGCCGATCAGGCGCGGCATGAACAGGAAAAGAAGGCGCTGGAAAAAGATCTCGCGGAGTGGACCAAGACCTTCACCTCGGTGGATCAGTTGACATTGAAGGTCGTTGATCTGCGTGGTGCGATCCTGAAGGATGAGGCGGAACTCGCCCAATTGCCCACCGTGCCGGAAGGATATTCCGATACGAACGCTTACCTGATCGCATTGAAGAAAGCCGAAGAGGCGTTCGATCGGGCGAAGGACCAGCTCCAAACCCAACGAGAACGGCTTAAGTTCCTTGAAGGAAGCACACCTTCCATTTCGCTGGAAGAATTGAAGGAGCAACTAGAGCTTGCGGAGCGCGAATTCGATCGCACGTTGAATGAAGCAAAGGCCTACGAGCGGATCTTGAAGCGTGTGCAGGATCTTGCCGATCGTGATGGTCCGGATCCATTGGCGGGACTCGCGAAGCGCGTGGAACATTTCGTGCAGCTGCTCACCGATGGGCGCTACAAGCCGCAACTCGACGGCGTGAAAGCGACCGGTCTGTTGGGCGATCACGAATTGGAGAACCGGCTGCTTTCACAAGGCACGAAAGGATGTCTCGCGCTGGCGATCCGCATGGCGTATGCGGAGATCTACCTCGGCGAAGGCGAGGGCTTCATGCTGATGGACGATCCGCTGACCGACATGGATCCAGCACGGAGAAAATGCGCGGTGAACGCGATCAAGGATTTCGCGAAAAAGTACCAGGTTATCGTGCTTACGTGTCATCCGGAACATGCGGATCTGTTCAAGGAAGAAGGAGCAGCCGTGCAGCGGATCGGCGAAAAGCTCGCGATGGCTTGATCGGTCGAAAGGTGATCGGTGGCGATCGTGTGACGAGATCAGATCATTGGATCAACGCGGGATCTGCGCCCGGGATAGGAGCGGCAGCTTGGCGAAGAGAAGCCGATGGTGCTGCACGAGCGAGGAGGCGACCAGCGGAAGCCACCGCAGCCGATGCAGCACCCGGCGAAGCGAGCCAACTAGAGCGGATAGCCCGATAAGGCGCCCAAATACTTCTCGATGAAAACCGATCCACGTTCGTTGACCGAATGCACGGAAACCCGCGCAGGATGCCGAACTTCGCAGAAGTGAAGATCGAGCCGCTGATCCTTTCAGGCCACAAAGGCCCGGTGTATACACTTTGCAAGGCGCCTGCCGGCAATTCGTTCTTCAGCGGAAGTGGCGATGGCACGCTGGTGCGCTGGCGGATCGGCGCGATCGATGGTGAAGTGCTGGCGCGAACGAATGAAGCGATCTATAGCGCGCATCTTCACGGCAATGACCTGATCTTCATTGGCACCGAGGCCGGTGCGATCCACGTGATCGAGCTGCGAACGGCGCGCGAGATCCACCATTTCACCGTGCATCGCAAAGGGATCTTCCGTTTCATTTCGATCGGCCCGGATCGGATCGCATGTGCGGCCGGCGATGGTTCACTGAGCATTTGGGACATTCGAAAAATGGCCGATCGCTGGCAGGTGGAGCTTTACCGGCAGATCCCGCTGATCGAAGAGAAGCTCCGCGATCTGGAGATATCGGACAACGGGGATCGATTGGTGATCGCCGGTGGCGATGGGCAATTGCGGATACTGGGAACGAACGGTTTCAATGAGATCGGGAGCATCGGCGCACATCCTGGAACGGCGCAGCCCCGCGGCATTCAAGGCGCTTCCAGCGTGGTGTTCCATCCATCGAAACCGGTGTTGATCAGCGGTGGCAAGGATGGTCATCTGCGGTTCTGGCGCACCGATCGGGAGAACACATTGCTCCAGGAGATCGCGGCACACAAAGGGGCGATCTACCAGATCGCGTTCGATCAAGCAGGTTCGCTGTGCGCCACCGGCAGCCGCGATGGCACGATAAAGATCTGGGATGCGCGAACGTTCGATCCACTATTCCGCATGGATCGCGGGAAGCACGGGCATACCCATTCGGTGAATTCGCTGCTTTGGATGGATCGATACCTGGTGAGCGCAAGTGATGATCGCAGTGTGCGGTGCTGGCCGATCGATGTGGAGGCCGCGCGTACTTTTGGCACCCTCAGAACATGATCTCGATCCCATGAACATCGGGCCCGATCTGGCGATATTGGTCACCGGCGGCTCCGGCTTCATTGGCAGCCATGTGTGCGATGCGCTCGTGGATCTTGGCGCGCAGGTTACCTGCATGGACAATTTCGCGACGAGCGATCGGAAGAACGTAGAGCATCTGCAAGGAAGAAAGAATTTCAGGTTGATCGAAGGTGACATCCGATCCGTGGATGATTGCCGCAATGCGATCGCCGGGAATGCGATCGTGGTGCACCTTGCCGCGCTCGGATCGGTGCCGCGTTCGATCGCCGATCCACTCGCTTCACATGCCACCAACCTCACGGCTTTCCTGAATGTTCTGGAATCTTCGCGGATCGCTGGTGTGAAGAAGCTGATCTATGCATCGAGCTCCAGCGTGTATGGTGATTCCAAGGAACTGCCGAAGAAGGAAGAGCGCATCGGGCTGCCGCTCTCACCCTATGCGGTGACAAAAGCGGGCAATGAAGCGTATGCCACCTTGTACCACCGGTTGCATTCGTTCCCCTCGATCGGGTTGCGTTTCTTCAACGTGTTCGGTGAACGGCAAGATCCCGACGGTCCGTATGCTGCGGCGATCCCGAAGTTCATCCGAAGTTTTCTCGCGCACCGATCGCCGCAGGTACATGGTGATGGGTTGCAATCGCGCGATTTCACTTACGTGGGCAATGCCGTGCAGGCGGTGATCGCCGCGATCGAAAGCAGGAATGCGGATGTGGCTGGTAGGATCTTCAACATCGCGTACGGTTCGCGCACAACCTTATTGGAACTGATCGGCCTGCTGCAGCGTGAACTGGCGCAGATCGATCCAACGATCGCATCGATCCAGGTGAAACATGTGGCGCCACGTGCCGGTGATGTGCGCGATTCGCTGGCGGATATCGGTCTGGCGAAGGAAATGCTCGGCTTCAAGCCGGCTTACACGCTCGTTGAGGGTTTGAAGAAGGCGGTGCCTTGGTACGTGAGGAATTATCGGTGAAGGGAGATCTACTCATTACTCCCCAAGAAATATATAGGATGAAGAGGTAACAGATTCTTATCCTCATCGGTCAATTTCTGATAGAATTCCTGCCACAGAGAGATAAAATTGTCACCATCCAATAATCGGATATGGCGATGACTTTCACGAGCCGATCGTTCAGCTTCCGAAGTGAAGTAACCTGAAGTAACGAAGAGACCGATATCACCGTCCTTATTCAAAAGTCCAGTAAGACTGCGAATATCGTCTACTGGAATAGAGGCGTCAGGCCGATGCTTGATCTGGACCTTCAATCGTGGTGCAGTCGCTCCAAGCGGATCATTATAAGCGACTATGTCCAATCCACCATCCTTTCCTTTTGGAGAAATGAACGGCGTATGGTAATCCATTGCACGTAATAACGCGGCGACCATATCCTGAAATTCATATGCATTTTTATTCCGAATGAATTCTTTGATCCCTGCGATCGCTTGCTCTTCCAAGAGATCAAGATTCGCCTTTTGAGCTTGTGTTATGTTCTCCCCGAGTTCTTTCGGTTCGTCCTCATTCTCTTTCACCTTTTTCGGTTTGACCTCCTTCTTATCAGCAGCCCAGTTCCGATAAAGTCGTGAGGCCGTTTCAAATAGCTTTGCGGGTCCGAATTTGATCGCTTTCTCCCCTTCATCGGTCAAATACCAGATGCCTTTGTTTTTTCTTAAATATCCCGCCTTGATGGCATCTATCGTATAGAAATGAAGAATTGACTTCCACCTCACATACCCTGTCTTTTCATAGAGTTGCTTTTCCCAATCTGTTAAAGAGATTGTTCTTTCGATCTCTTCGATGACCTGTTTGCCAGGAAGCTGCCCACCAGCATTCTTAAGGATCTGAAGAGCCGCAAACAAGGTTTTCGCAGCCGATCTCTTTGACGGTGCTAGATTTTCTAATTCAACCTCCATGAGGTGAATCTATGACGAAGCAGACAAATGAAATTATTGCTAAGCCCGATCACTCGAACTGCGCAACGCTCAGCGCGATGATGTTGCAGCATTCCAGGATCTGCTCCTCGGTGATCACCAGTGGTGGCGCGAAACGGATGATGTCGCCATGCGTTGGTTTGGCCAGCACGCCGTTGTCGCGCAGCAGCAGGCACAGTTCCCAGGCTGTTCTTGGTGAACCATCGGCACTTTTGCGCGGTTCGATCACCAGCGCGTTCAACAGGCCTTTGCCGCGCACGAGCTTCACGAAAGGATATCGATCCACGAGCTCCTGCATTTTCTGCCGGAAGATCTTGCCGAGCCGATCGGCATTCGCTGAAAGACCTTCATCCTCCACGATGCTGAGCGCTTCGATCGCCATTCGCGCGGCCATGGGATTTCCGCCGAACGTGCTTCCGTGCGTTCCGGGTGTGAACACGTCCATCAACACACTATCCGCGAGCACGCAGCTCACGGGATACATCCCGCCGCTGAGCGCCTTGCCCAGGATCACCACATCGGGCCGCACTCCGGAGTGTTCGCACGCGAGCTTCCGTCCCGTACGGGCGATACCGGTCTGCACTTCGTCGGCGATGAAGAGCACGTTCTTCGATCGGCACAGATCGGCCACGCGCGGCAGGTAATTGTCATCGGGCACCATCACGCCGGCTTCACCCTGGATCGGTTCCACCATGAAGGCGCACACATTCGGATCGGACAGTTCCTTTTCGAGCGCGGCCACATCGTTGTATGGGATCTGCACAAAACCGGGCGTGTATGGCCCGAATCCGCCACGGCTGTCCTCATCGGTGCTGGCGCTGATGATGCTGATCGTGCGGCCATGGAAATTCCCTTCGCACACGATGATCTTCGCTTCGTTGCGCGCGATGCCTTTCTTCGTGTATCCCCACTTGCGCGCAAGTTTCAATGCGGTTTCCACCGCTTCGGCGCCGGTGTTCATTGGCAGCATGCGCTCGTAGCCGAAGTACTCACAAACAAAACGCGCGTATTCGCCCAGAAGGCTGTTGTAGAAAGCGCGCGAAGTAAGCGTGAGCTTTTCCGCCTGATCCTGCATCGCCTTCACCAGGCGCGGATGGCAGTGACCCTGGTTCACCGCGCTGTATGCGCTCAACAGATCGTAATACCGCTTGCCTTCAACATCCCAAACGAAGATGCCTTTCCCACTGTCGAGCACCACGGGCAGCGGATGATAGTTGTGCGCACCGTACTTGTCCTCGAGTTCGATGGCCTGTTGTGTCTTCGTGGATCTGGTTGAAGTCTGAAGCATGATCGGTAAAAGAATGAACGGTAAAACTACGGAAGGCAGAAGGCCTGATCAGTGAACGATGCGATCGACGCCGGTGATCACCGAAGCGATCCGCACCGCATCGAAGATGCGTTCTTCACTGCAGCCGAGCGCGATGAGTGAGGCTTCGTGACTCTTCACACATTGTTCGCACCCGTTCACCGCACTGATCGTGAGGCTGAGCAGTTCGAAGAATTCCTTGCCGGTGGCCGGGCTCATCATGATGTTCATGCGAAGTCCTGCGCGCAATTCGTTGTACTTCTCCTTTCCGCTGAAATGCCTGAAGCGGTACAGCACGTTGTTCACGCTCATCATGCTGGCGACGGCGGCCATTTCGGCGATCTCGGCATCGCTCGCGCCTTCCCTTTCGGCCTGCCTGGTGAAGTAGCCGATCAGGGTCTCGTTCTTCTGGTTCACCGAAACGCTGAGCGCCAACAACGCGGCTTCCTTCGCCTGAATGTGCTGACTTTTCAGAACGGCCTTCAGGTTCAGTTTCAGATCCCTGGAATAGCGGCTGTCCGTCCTGCCGAGCAGATCCAGCGCGGCACCATTCCGATCGGGCTGAAGTGCAAGTTCCTCCAGAAGGCTTGTGACGCCTTCGTCGCGTGTGATCTGTTTTTCCATGGTATGTTCTTTTGTTCAAAAGCGCCGCCACGTTGGGTTCCAACGCGCGGCGCTTTTGCTTCAGTTTTATCAGTTCAGTGTCTCTTGTCCCTTGGTCCAGTTGCAGGGGCAGAGTTCGTCGGTCTGCAGTGCATCTAGCACGCGCAGCACTTCCTCCACGTTGCGGCCCACGTTCAGATCGTAAGCGCTCACCCAGCGCACGATCCCGTCCGGATCGATGATGTAGGTGACACGGTAAGCCACTTTCTCATCGGTGGTGAGGATCCCGAGCTCCTCGGCGAGGCTCTTGCTGGTGTCAGCAAGCATCGGGAACTTCAGGTCCTTCAGATCGGCGTGGTCCTTTCGCCATGCGAGGTGCACGAATTCACTGTCGGTGCTGGCGCCGATCAATTGTGTGTCGCGATCCTTGAACTCACCAACCGCTTTGTTGAACGCAGCGATCTCCGTTGGGCAAACGAACGTAAAATCCTTCGGCCACCAGAACATCACCGTCCATTGTCCAGCTTTTCCTGTGATATCATCGGTGGAAATGTCCGCGAACTCCTTCCCTTTTTCGGTGCTTACCACCGCTTTTTTCTTGAACACCGGGAAGCGGCTTCCCAATCCAACCATTCTCCTCTCGGCCAGTTGTACGTTATGCATCGATGGATCTGTTTTCATTCGATCGCAAAGATCGCCCTTGACCCAGCGTGGATCATATGAGATTTGTCAGGTCTTTGTGAAGGATCGTGAATGCCTTCGCCATTCACTCATCCTCCAAATCCTGCACAGGCGGAAGCCCGGTGGTGAAGAAATTCGGCGGCATGCCTTTGTTGATCTCGATCACTTCCACCAGCATCGTGATCTGGCCCATGGGGCCGCCGCCCTGCTCGATCACCGTTGGGAACAGCACGCCGCTGAACGGCCGGTAATTCTTGTAATCGGTGGTGATCGTCACCGGTCGCCCGCCGAGGAACTTCTTTTCGATCCGGCGCAACTTCAAGCCTGAATCGATCGAATAGTAATCGGAGATCGCACCGCCGACAGGTGTGGCCATTGCCACTTTGTAGGCCGGTTCATCGCCGATCGTCGTCCTTCCACCAAGGGAGATGCGCTCGGCGATCTTCGATGGATCCAATTCCGGCACCGGCATGGCCATGGTGCGCACCTCGTGCAATTCCGGATCGAAAAGTTCCTCGGTCCCCTGCGGTCCGCGGCGCATGGCGCGTTCACCATCGAATACCACTTCCTCCAGCACCTTGTCTTCGGCTACGGAAGTCACCTCCGATCGGTATTGGCCGGAAGGGACGTGCCATTGCTGGATCGTGAGCAGCGTGCCTTCCACATCGGTAGCCAGGCTTATGTACATGTCCTTGATCGCGGCGACCTTGTCCCGCCCACCGATCGCCTTCAGGTACGAACCGATCACCTGATCGGCCGTGACACCGGGCGCAGGCTCCAGATCTTCGCGCACCATTTCACCGTTCTCGTCGAGTTCCAGGATCGGTACACTGGGATCGGCCGCCAGTGCCGGCAGCTTATGCTGGATCTTGTCCTTGTCACCCACAACGAAGATGATCGCATTGTCAGGATGAAGGAATTCCTTCGCTGCGGTCTCCACATCGGCAGCGGTTACTGCTTCCAGGCGTTTGAGGTAGGTGGCGTAATGATCCTCTGGAAGTCCGTTGAGGAACGTGGTGAGCGCGAACCTTGCGACGGTACGCGGATCCTCAAGGCTGCGCGCGAAGCTGCCGGCCATGTAGCTTTTCGCGAGTTCAATTTCATTCGCGGTCACTTGCGTGTTGCGCATGCGATCCAATTCGTTGATGATCTCGGTGATCGCACTGTCGGTGACTTCGGTACGCACGCTCACCGTGGCGGTGAAACTTCCATTGAAACGGTCGATCTCCAGGCTGGAGTAGGCTCCGTAGGTGAAGGCACGTGTCTCGCGCAGATTCTGCATCAACCGGGCGTTGAATACTCCGCCACCGAGAATTGTATTCATCACCTGGGCGCTCATCGATCGGATGTCCTTCGGATGAAGGTTCAACGGGAACGAAACGCGGATCACGGACTGTGCGGCGCCCGGCCGATCCACCAGCGCAACGCGGCGCTGCCCCGAAGGACCCAGCGGCCGATCCAGGAAGTGAATTGTGCCAAGGCCTTCGATGGTCTCGGTGCCATCCTCGTTCACCGTGGCTTCCATCGGCACTTTCCATTTGTTGAAGTGCTTCTTCGCGAGGTCCTTCGCTTCCTTCAAGGTGATATCGCCCACGAATACGAGATAACCCTTTTCTGGCCGGAAGAAGCGTTTGTAATAGGCCTTCAGATCGCTGGCAGAAACGTTGGCGAGGGTCCTTTCCGTGGGCACTTCACCGTAAGGATGCGTGCGCCCGAACGTGACCGATCGGCCCACCGCTTCAGCGATCGCATCGGCATCATCCTTCCTTTGCTTTACTGAAGAGATGTAGCGTGTGCGCACGCGCTCGAGCTCCTTTTCGGGGAACGTGGCATTGGTCATCACATCGCTCACGATATCGAGAATGGTGGGAAGGTGGCGCTTCAATCCACTGGCATAAGCGCCATCACTGTTGGTGAAGAATTGAGCGCCCACCTGGTCGATCTGCTCATCGATCTGGTTCTTGGTGCGAAGCCCTGTTCCCGCAGCGAGCATTTCCCCGAAGAGATCCACGTAACCGGCTTTGTCGCCCTGCACTACCGGAGGTATATCGAACCGCACCTGCACGCTCACCAACGGGAGTTTCTGGTTCTCCACCACGATCACACGCATCCCATTGGAAAGTTCGAAGGAGCCGTATTCGGCGAGGTTCACTTCCGGGGGTGGCGCCGGGGCGGGCGGTGTGCTGCGATCGAATTGAGCCAACATGAGCGATGGTAGGAACAGGGAAAGGATGAGGCAGGGCAGTGAAGCAAAGCCGTGCACGATCGGGGTTGCGCCGGTCTTCATGGTTGCTTCTGGCTGATCGGGAGATAATGGAGCACCACCCGGTTCTTCGGGACGAAGTACGTCCGTGCGGCGCGCATCAGGTCATCGGCGGTCAATGCAAGGTACCGGTCGATCTCCTTGTTGATAAGGTCCGCGCTGCCGAGTATGGTATGGGCGGTGGCGAGGTTGCCGGCCACCCCGGCCACGCGGCTGTTGTCCTGGATCGCTTCCGTTTCCAGCTGCGCCTTCAACTTGGATAACTCCTCGGCACTGATCGGTTCATTCCGCATGCGCTCCACTTCAGCATCCATGGACTTCTCCAGATCGTTCACATCAACACCGGCGTTCGCGATCGCGAACATGATCGCCAGGCCGGGCTCTTCGAACGGGAAGCTGAAGGCGCCCACGTAGATCGCCTTCTGCTGTTCATCCTTCACACTGCGGTTGAGCCGGGCGGAATTCCCGTTGGAAAGGATGCGGTTCACCATATCCACGGCGTAGAAATCAGGGGTTCCATTGGCCGGTATGCGGTAGGCCTGCACCACGGCCGGCAATTGGATGCGATCGTACACCACATCGCGCACTTCGGCCTCCAGCGGCGGCTCCACGATCTGGTGGCGCTGGATCTCTGCTCCCCGTGGTATATCGGCGAAGTATTTCTGCACGAGGGCCTTGGTCGCCTGCGGATCGATATCACCGGCAACCACGAGCACGGCATTGTTCGGGACGTAGAAACGCTTGTAGAAATCCTTGTAATCCTGCTCGGTCGCAGCGTTCAGGTCTTCCATGAAACCGATCGTGGGCCATTGGTAGGGATGCACCTTGTAGGCCCGCTTCAACACTTCGATCAGCAGGCTGCCGTATGGTTGGTTCTCATAGCGCTGCCGGCGCTCTTCCTTCACCACTTCGCGCTGGGTGTTCACCCCCACGATATCCACCTTGGCGTGCAGCATCCGTTCACTTTCAAGCCACAGGCCCAATTCCAGCTGGTTGCTCGGGAGCACTTCGTAGTAGTAGGTGCGATCGCCGCTGGTATTGGCGTTCAGCACACCACCGGCGCTTTCCACCAGTTTGCTGAATTCACCCCTGGCGATGTTCTCCGATCCCTCGAAGAGCAGGTGTTCGAAGAAATGCGCGAACCCGCGGCGGCTGGGATCCTCATCCTTGCTGCCCACATGGTACATCACGCTAACCGCTACGATGGGTGTACCATGATCCTCGTGAAGGATCACGTGCAACCCGTTATCCAGGTCGAACTCGGTGAACTCGATGGCCCGTGATTGGGCTGCGGCGGGTGCTGCCAGCATTGCTGAGGATGATAGGATCAGGAGATTCTTCATGGCACGGTACTTCTCGGCCGGCCCACAGGCGGGGTGCGAATTTACGGCCCAATGCGGCAGATCCGTGCATTGTATCGCAGGTGAACGCCCGGCTATTGACCTCCGCTCCACTCCATCGTACTTTTGGTTCGTCGAAAGAAAATGGCAATTCGTCGATCCATAGCATGACTTCAACTACAACTCTTCTTCCCAAAGTGATAGCCACCGTTCAAG
Organism: Bacteroidota bacterium; assembly: GCA_023418095.1. Lineage (GTDB taxonomy): Bacteria > Bacteroidota > Bacteroidia > Flavobacteriales_F > PHOS-HE28 > PHOS-HE28. The sequence goes on along the minus strand of JAEZDL010000137.1, from coordinate 6,095 downwards.
AAAGGACCCTCACCGCCGAAGTCCGGTCGCTGATCGAGGAAATGTGCAATGGCGCTGAAAAACGCCGCCGGGAATTAATGGACCAGCGATCACGGGATCGCGCAAAACTGGCCGGTGGCGATGTGCAGTTCCTGGAGGAGACCGCCCACATACGCAAAGGCAAATGGACCGTGGATCCGATCCCGGAGCAACTGCAGGAGCGCCGGGTGGAATTGATCGGCGGGGCCACTCGATCGGAATTGATCAATGGCTTGAACTCCGGAGCGAAGACCTACATCGCCGATCTCTGGAACTTCACTCCCACCGATACCTGGAACATCCTTCGCGCACACCGCAGCCTTTCACGCGCTGCGAGGCTCGATCTGGCCTATCTCTCGCCCGATGGCGGAAGGATCCGCGTGAATCCACGTACAGAGACGAGATTGATGATCGTTCCCCGGCCGTTCACCGCCACGGAAGGAGCAGTTCTGTTCAATGGGGAGGCCGTTCCGGCCACGATCTTCGATCTGGCGCTGCTCGTGCTCAATTGCGGCAACGACCTGGTCGAACGGTACGGCGGGATCCATCTTGTACTTCGTGATGTACGAACGCACCTCGAAGCGCGGCTGTGGGTACAGCTCTTCGATCTTCTGGAGGAACACATGGGCTACGATCGCGGTACCATCCGGGCCACGATCATGATCGATTCGGTGCCGGGGGCGCTTGAAGCGGAGGAGATCCTGTTCGAGATGATCCACCACGTGGCGGGCATGTCGCTCGATCCACAGGGTTATGCGGCCGATCACATCGATCTGTTCAGCGGCGAGGATCGCCCGGTGCTGCCCGATCGGGAATCGATCGGCCTGAATTCGCCTTTCCTTCGCTCGTTGAGCCTGCAGTTGGTGGGGATCTGCCACCGCCGTGGTTGCCACGCGATCGGCGCGCCTTCGTTCGTACTTCCACCGCTCGATCCGGAGCGGATCAAATCCTCCTATCTGGAAATGCTCGCCGACAAGGAGCGCGAAGCGGTGGATGGTTTCGATGGAACGATCGTGGTGCATGCCGATACCGTGAACGCGGCCATGGTCGAATTCAACAAGAGCATGCCGCGCGCCAACCAGCTCTATTACCAGCGCAACGATAAGGTGCAGCCCAGCGATCTGATCCGCAGGCCCGAGGGATCGGTAAGTGTGGAAAGCCTTGTGGGCATGATCCGCACGATCCTGCGCAGCATGGTGCGCGCCGGTGAAGGCCGTGCCTGGGTGATCCAGGGCGGAAGGATGCACGATCGCTCCTCACTGCGGCTGGCCGTGCGCCTGTTGTGGCAATGGAACCGGAGCCGGCAGGGAATGATCACCTCATCGGGACTCGATGTGCACGATGATCTGATCAAATACCTGGTGCGCAAGGAGTCTGAAAAGATGTTCAGCGAGGCTACGGACCAGATCCGGAAGATGGCCGCCGTGGCTGAAAAGCGATTGCTTGAGATGGTGCTTGGCGATGAACTTCCCGGCGAACCGATCGCGTGATCGCTACATTCGCCCCGCATGAGCGCGTGGATCCCCGTAGCCGATCGGTTGCCCACTGATGGTGCCCGCGTGATCTGTTTTCTGCCCGATAACCTGGTGCATCTGCCCGGAAAGACCGGCGCGACCGAACAACGGAACATCCTGATCCTTCGCTTCGCCGAGGATTTTTTCCTGAAGAATCCCAGCAGGACGGGCCATACGGGAAGTACGCATTTCTGGTTGGGCGAAGGCAGCAGCAATCAATTCTTCCACTTGGTGAGCCATTGGATGCCGCTGCCGGAAAGGCCATGAAAAAGTGAATGGATATATTCACGGCATGTGCTTCCGCCGATCGTTCGCATCGCTGCTCCCGATCCTTCTCTTCGTTGGATCGGCATTCTCGCAGAAACCATATATCGTTGAACTTCCTGCAGCCGCGGATTGCGCGCTGCCAGACGGATTCAGACTGAGCGAGGTCTTCGTTGTTTGCCGGGAGAACATCGGGTACAGGTCTGGGATCAACGGCACTTCGGTGATCTTCATGCCGGAGATGGCCCAACGCGTCGAACGATCCTTGAACGTATGTGCTCCCCGGGAAGGCCGGCCGATCGCCATCAAGCTGAATCGGATGAGCACCCGTGAATTCGGCAGTGGCTATTTGTACATCGTGTCAGTGAACCTGGATATCCTGGAGGAACGTGATGATGGCTGGCATCTGTTATATAATGCCGGATCCCAAAAACAATGCACATCATTGAAAAAGACAGGCCGAGCGTTCCTGACCGCGATCCAGGAGTGCTTGTCCTCTTTTGGTGTCGGTTCCGCTCAAGGAAGAACAATGGATATCCTGCTTCGGGAGGAAGAACTCGCTCAAATGCCCGATCCTGACCACCTGCATTTCCCGATCCTGGAAGGTGATCTTCCCGTCGGTTTGTTCCCGACATTCATGGATCTACGCGAAAAACGGGCGATCGTTCCATCGCTGAAAGGTCCATTCAACATCAAAAAAGTGAACGGAAAGGCAAAGCGCGGTATCTGGGGATATTCTGACGGATTGAAGATCTTCGTACGGATCGAGAGGAAATACATACCTCTAAGTCGAGGAAAACACGTTCTTCAAGGACGGATCAGGGAGTCGCAAGGCGACCCAGCGGTCAACGTGGTCGCCACGTCGATGTTCGGCCTTTTAGGAGCACTTGCGGTCCATAAACCTCCGATCGAATATGAAGTGAATGTGGATCTGCTCGCCGGCGAGTTCGATCGCACGGATCAGACCTTCGATGATCGCACCGTTCTCCATGCCATCCAATACACGCGGCATTCCAAGTCCACAGATCCGTTGTTCATCGTTCATCGTGGTGATACACTTGCTTCCCTGGTGAGCGAACAATTCTGTCTTATCCGCTGCCGGCCGGAATTGAAGGATCTGGAGATCGAGATCGCGACCCGTAAGAGTTCGATCCCGCTAAGTCTTCCGTTGGACAAAGTGCAGCCCAAAGCACATCTGGTGGATGTAGAGGACGGTTTGCCGGTGAAGAAGCCGGTTCCGATCGAGATGAACGGCAAGCTGCTGGAACGGCTCCGGATCGAGCATCAACAACCGCTCTCGAGGGAATTATGAAAAAAGGGATCGAAAAGATCCCCTTCTCATTTCTTGAACGCTACGATCAAGGCTTCATGATCTCCAGCAATTCCACATCGAACACGAGTACGCTGTTCGGTGGAATGGCGCCGCCGGGTGCACCGCCCGATCCGTAGGCGAGATCGCTCGGGATGTGGAACTTGAACTTCGATCCAACGGGCATCAACTGAATGCCTTCCACCCAACCGGGGATCACCTGGCCTACCGGGAAAACCGCCGGTTCGCCGCGTGAAACAGAACTATCGAACTCGGTGCCATCGATCAGGCGCCCGGTATAGTGCACCTTTACTTCATCGGTAGCGGTGGGCTTGGGGCCGGTGCCCATGGTGATCACTTCGTACTGCAGGCCGCTGGCGGTGGTCTCCACCCCCGGTTTCTTCGCATTCTCGGCGAGGTACTTCTCTCCTTCCACCTTGTTCACTTCTCCCTTGGCCTGGTCTTCGGCCATCTGCTGCTGCTGTTTGCGCATCATGTAACCCTGCACCACTTCCTGCAGCACTTCATCGGTCATCACGCTGGTGCCGTCAAGGCCATCGCGCAAGCCCATGGCGATCGCATCGATGTTCACGCTATCGAGCTTCGACTGCTTGAAATTGTTGCCGATGTCTGTCCCGATCGCATAGCTCACGGAATCCATTTCATTCTTCAATTCAACCCGGCTCTTCTGGCCTTGTGAACAAGCGCTGAGGATGGTCATCGCCAACGCTGCGGTAAAAAGACGTATCGTCATGCGGCAAAGGTATATGGTGCGTGCCCATTCCCTTTAGTGCTGAAGGAGATCGGTAACAAAAAAGACCCCGTGCGGCTGGCACGGGGTCTTTTTTCCAAGGTCGGTACGATCAGCGGGTGATCACGATACGGCTTGTGAACTGTTCCGCAGCATTGCTGATGCGCACGAACCATACGCCCGATACCAGATCGGAGCCGGGCAGTGAGATGATGCCTGGTACGGCAGGAGCGTTCATGGTGTTGTGGATGCGGCCGGTGGCGTCGAGCAGTTCAACCTTCAGCAGATCACCCGCATCGATCGTATGGTCGATGTTGATGTTGCTGCCATCGTGCCAGATCTGCAGTTCGCTCGCGCTGATCTCGTTCATGCCGATCGCACCGATCACCATGATCTGCTGCGCGGTGGTGTGCCAGCATGCGCCATTGATCGCTTTGAGCGTGATGGTACGCGGACCCGGGACACCGAAGGAATAGGTCACTTCAGGAGCGTTGATGATCGTTCCATCACCCATGTCCCATTCATATTCATCAGCATTGATGCTGTAGTTGAGGAAACTTGCAGGCTGGCCCACATGGATCTCTTCATCAGCAGGTTCGAAGGCCGCTGTGGGTGCAGGATCGGATGCGATCACCTGTGGATCGGTGGTGATGCTGCAGCCGTGCGAGTCGGTAACGGTAAGGGCGTATTCACCCGCCGCTGCTTCCAAAACCTCCTCTGTACTGCCGTTGTCCCAATTGAAGTTGAACGGTGCGGTACCACCGTACACCTGCGGTACGAGTGTTCCATCGGTTTCGCCACAAGCGGTATTCGTGCTCGTGAATTCCGCTTCGATCGGCATTGGTTCATTGATCTGGTAATTGCCGATCAATTCACCGCAACCGGCGTAATTGTCCAGGCTGATCATGTATTCACCGGCAGCGAGGCTGTCGAAAGTAACTTCCGATCCAGAACCCTGATCGAGCACTCCTGCGAACACGTCCATCAGCGTAAGATCGGCCTCACCATCGAGAATGGTGATCGTGATCGCGCCGTCGGAAAGGCCGTTGCAGGAAACATGGTCGATGTGGCGCTGGATCGGCGTGGCCATCTTCACCACGAAACGTGCCTGTTCGTTCGATCCGGCTTCGATCGTGAAGTTGAATTCCGATCCTTCGTTCAATTCATATTCCTCTCCAGTGAGGTTGTCCTTGAGCTTTACACAAGTGAGGCCGGTGAGCGCTTCGAGGCTCGTGGCCTTGATCGTGTACACGCCGGTCACCGGCACGGTCACATCGATCGGGATCTCCACAGCAGTGGCCGGCATGCCGAACATGTTGATCGAAAGTGCCGCACCTTGATCGAGCTTCGATGCGATCCGTGGAGCCGATGCGTGCCCGAAAGCCATCTTGGTCACATCCAGTTCGTCCATTTCCGGGGATCCCATCCCGAACACGATCAAGGTTTCATCACCGAATTCCGTCTGGGCATCGGTCACCTTCAGGCGCATCATGGCCATATTGTTCACTTCACTGCCGAAAACGCCTCCTGTGTTGTTGTTCACCTTCGCGTTCTCGCCGATCGTAGTGGTCGTCGCTGGACCGTTCGCCTTCAGCCAGAAAGCCTGCGAGCTCTGGATGATGCCGTTCGCGCCATTGGTACCCACGATGCCGTTCCACGATGCGTTGTTGCCGCTGATCGGATCGTAGATCCAGTAGGCGTTGGAAACATCGGCACCGCGCACCACTTCGGAGAAGCTGATCGGTGACGGGAGCGGATTGCTCACCAGGTTGTATCCATCGGCGATCGGATTCCCGGTGTTGGTGTACGACATCGGCAGGGTGATCGGTGCATGGGCGATATGCGGGGCACCTTTCAGATCGATGGTGAAGGCGCTCGTGGTGGTGAAGTTGGTACCGCACCAGGCCGCGAAACCTTGTCCGGTGGCCAGTGCCATGGTCGAGGTCACACCGGTGAGGCCATCGTTCTCCAACCCACCCGGATCGGTCTCATCGTACCAGCGAACGCTTGGCCAATGGATGCCGCTGCCGGGCGGGCTGTAGAAGTTCGGGTACGCCGATCCAGGATAGCCGGCAGTGAAGAAATCATCGTGCCAGTGCTGTACGGTCGCTCCTGCGACCGGCGATCCCAGGAAGCGCCAGTTGGTGTTGCCAGCGGGAATGTACCGTTGTGCGGTCACTTCGCCGATGTAATCGGCACCCACGCCCACGCGCCCGATGCGGCCCGTACCTGCGGAGTT
>JAEZDL010000114.1 GCA_023418095.1 Bacteroidota bacterium | reverse complement strand
CCGTCGTTGCGCCAGCCGAAACAGATCCGCTCAGTGAAGCGATCGCATTGTTCGCGCAGATGATCTGATCCTGTCCTGCATTTACGATCGGCGCTGGCGTGAAATCGATCGTGAGTTGATCGCTTTCAACGTTGCAACCACCATTGTTCGTGCTGACCAGCGTGAGCGTCACCGATCCAGCTGTCGTATCCGCAGCGCTGGGTTGATAGATCGCATTCAGATCGGTGCTCGACGGACTGAATGTTCCGCTTCCGCTGGTGCTCCACTCCCCTGTCGAAGTGCTGCCTGAGACCGACCCGGCGAGTTGCACCACATTATTCGCGCACATCGTTTGATCGGCGCCAGCAAGAACCACCGGACCATTGCCGAACGAGATCAGCTTGCTGTCGCTTACCGCGATGCAGTTGCCGAAATTGGTCGAGGTCAAGGTGACCAGGACCGATCCATTCGCGAGATCAGTTGGCCCTGGGTTATAGGTCGTGCTCAGTGCATTGGCGTTCGCGAATGTGCCATCACCAGTTGTCGTCCAGGTGCCGGTAGTCGCGCCACCACTTACTGTTCCGATCAACGCCGTCGCGGGATTGTTGATGCAGACGCTCACATCATTGCCTGCGTTCACCACCGGTGCCGGGCTGAAGCTGATCGTCACCTGATCGTTCACCGCTACGCAGTTGCCGTAGTTGGTGCTGGTGAGCGTGAGGGTGATCGGACCACTGCTGATATCCGCCGCGCTTGCGGTATAAGTCGCGTTCAGGTCGGTCGCCGAACTGAAGGTTCCCGTTCCGCTGGTGCTCCAGATCCCCGTCGTTGCGCCAGCCGAAACAGATCCGCTCAGTGAAGCGATCGCATTGTTCGCGCAGATGATCTGATCCTGTCCAGCATTTACGATCGGTGCCGGCGTGAAATCGATCGTGAGCTGATCGGCATGTGCAGTGCATACGCCATTATTCGTTGTGGTCAAAGTCAGCGTGACCGATCCATTGTTGATCTCCGCAGTTCCTGGTGAATACGTTGCATTCAACGCATTCGCGTTCGGGCTGAAGGATCCGCTTCCCGATGTGGTCCAGGTACCCGTGGTGCTTCCGTTGGAAACGGATCCGTTGAGTGCAGCAGCAGGTGCATTCGCGCAAAGCGTTTGATCGGAATTCGCGTTCGCTATCGGTTGCGCTTGGATGGTGAGGATCTTCGTATCAGCAACAACCCCACAACCATCGGTGGAAGTCAACGTGAGTATGATCGATCCATCGGTGATATCCGCCGCGCTCGCGTTATAGGTCGCATTCAGTGCAGTGGCGTTAGGCGTAAAACTGCCGGTTCCATTGGTGCTCCAAATGCCTTGCAATCCACCTTCGGTGATCGATCCGTTCAATGCGTGAGTGGCACTTGCAGCGCAAACCGTCGCATTCGCACCGGCGTTCACATTTGGCAACGGAGTGATCGTGATCAATAACGCATCGTTCCGAATTGCACAGCCATTGGTGGATGCAAGTGTGAGCGTCACGCTTCCTGCATTCGCATCAGCAGCGCTTGGAACATAAGTGGCATTCAATGCGCTTGGCGAAGGCGTGAAGGAACCCGATCCACTGGTGGTCCAGGATCCAGTGCTGCCACCTGCTGTGATCGATCCAGCGAGAACCGCAGAATTGCCTTCACAGATCACCTGATCGCCACCCGCGTTCACCAATGGTGCCGGTGTAATGGTGATCGTCTTCTGATCGGAAACATTGGAACAACCATTCGTGGAAGTGAGCGTGAGCGTCACATTTCCAGCGATGATGTCGTTCGCACTGGGAACGTAGGTCGCGCTGAGTGAAGCAGCGTTCGGCGTGAAGGTTCCGGAACCGGAAGTAGACCAGTTCCCAGCCGATCCACCTGCTGTGATCGATCCATTCAATACCGCATTCGATCCTTCGCAGATCGTTGCATCCGATCCAGCGTTCGCGACCGGCAATGGTGTGATGGTGATCGTAACCTGATCGTTCCGCACCACGCATCCGTTGGTCGAAGTAAGTGTTAGTGTTGCCGAACCTGCGCTCAATTCAGCCGCGCTGGGCGTATAGATCGCGTTCAAGGTGGAAGCGCTCGGCGAAAAACTTCCGTTCCCGCTCCATGTTCCGGTGGATCCTCCTGCGGTGATCGAACCATTCAATTGCGCAGTGCTGCCGTAGCAGATCGTTTGCGCAGATCCAGCATCCACCATCGGTGCTGGCGTGATGGTGAGCACGAAGGAAGCCGATGTTGCAGAACATGGCGCATTGTTGGTGGAAGTGAGCGTGATCGTTCTGCTACCGGCGGCGATATCCGCTGCGCTTGGCGTGTAGGTCGCATTCAATGCGCTGGCCGAAGGGGAGAATGTGCCTGTTCCCGAGGTGCTCCAGATCCCTGTCGTGGTCGAACCGGTAACAGTCCCGGTCAAGGCAACGGTTGATCCTTCACATATCGTGCGATCGCTTCCAACGGTAACGACCGGAACTGGGCGGATCTGTAATGTTTTGTTATCGCTGACCGGTGTGCAGCCATTGTTCGATGTCAGCGTCAAATTCACGCTTCCCGCGCTGATATCAGCCGCGCTGGCCGTGTAGGCCGCATTGAGCGCGTTGGCCGAAGGCGTGAAGGAACCCGATCCGGAAGTGGTCCACATTCCCGTGCTCGCACCAGCAGTGATCGATCCGTTCAATGTGTGAACTGCATTGGAAGCGCATACGCTGGCATCGGCTCCGGCATTTACGATCGGTAGAAGTGCGATCGTGAGCACTTGTTCATCGGATCTAACAACGCACCCGTTCGTCGAGGATAATGTGAGCGTTACAGATCCTGCCGAAACATCAGCCGAGCTTGGTGTATAGGTCGTGTTCAGCGAAGTTGCGGAAGCAAATGATCCGGTTCCATTGGTGGACCAGATCCCAGCCGATCCGCCTGCAGTGATGGAACCGCTGATACTTGCAGAACTTCCCTGGCAGATCTGTTGATCGGCACCCGCGTTCACGATGGGAGCTGGTGTGATCGTTACGATCATCGCATCAGCATTTACCGAACAACCATCGGTGGAAGTGAACGTGAGCGTAACGCTTTGCGCAGTTACATCAGCAGAGCCCGGCGTGTAGATCGCGTTTGGCGCGGTGTTCGAAGAGAACGTGCCATCACCGCTCGTGGACCAGATGCCAGCAGAACCACCGACGGTTACCGATCCATTCAAGGATGCGGTCGATCCTTCACAAATGGTAAGATCGCTTCCGGCTGAAACAACCGGTTGCGGTTGAATGGTGATCGAATGTTGATCTGTCACTTCGGCGCATCCATCGGTGGATGTGAGCGTGACCGTTGCTGTTCCCGCAGCTACGGCTGCTGCATTCGGGTTGAATACCGCGTTCAGCGTATTCGCATTTGGCGAAAATGTGCCTGGGCCGGACCAAGTGCCTGTGCTTCCACCCGCGGTTACGGAACCAGAGAGCTGCGCAGTGCTTCCAGCGCAGATCGAAGCCGGGCCATCAGCCACTACGATCGGTAGCGGTGTGATCGTGAGCGACAACGCATCGGCCGTATTCGAGCAGGAAATGCTGTTCGTGGAAGTGAGTGTGATCGAAATATTCCCACTCGCGATATCCGCTGCACTTGGCGTGTAGGTCGCGTTCAGATCGGTGATCGATGGAGAGAAGGTTCCGCTGCCTGAGGTGCTCCATGTACCTGTGCTGGTCGATCCGGTGATCGTTCCCACAAGAACCGTTGTGCCATTGGCGCAGATCGTGCGATCGGCGCCGGCGCTTGTCACAGTTACCGGATTGATCTGAAGGATCTTGCTGTCCGTGATCACACTGCAACCACCTGTTGAAGCAAGTGTGAGCGTTACGGTTCCTGCGGAAATATCTGCGGCGCTCGGCGCATACGTTGCGTTCAGCGCGGTTGATGTAGGCGAAAAAGTCCCTGTTCCGGAAGTGCTCCATTGCCCGGTGGAAGTTCCACCGGTGACCGATCCATTGAGAACTTGGGAAGCCGCAGATGCGCAAACGCTGGCATCGGCGCCTGCGTTCACTACAGGCGGAGCCGAGATCGTAAGCGTCATTGAACTTGAAACCGGAGTGCATCCGTTCGTGCTCGTCAACGTAAGCGTTCTTGTTCCTGCGGCGATATCCGCAGCACTTGGTGTATACACAGCGTTCAACGCCGTGTTGGAAGGACTGAATGTTCCGGTGCCATTGCTGCTCCATTGTCCAGTGCTTCCGCCGCCGCTGATAGTTCCATTCAGTGTTGCAGAAGCATTGCTGCAGATAATCTGGTTCGCACCAGCGCTTACAACCGGCGGAGTGCTGTACGTGATCACCATTTGATCGGTGGCCGGTATGCAGCCTCCGTTCCCAGTAGTGGTGAGCGTAAGCGTTGCCGAACCGGCCGCCAGTTGTGCTGCGGTGGGTGTGAACGTGGCATTCAAAGCGGAAGCAGATGGCGCGAAGGTTCCGCCGCCTGCTGCACTCCATATCCCACCGGTGGCGGTGTTCACCGAACCGGCCAGTGTGATCGCGGCGGCAGAAGTGCACGCCATTCGATCGTTCCCCGCATTGGCGCTTATCCCCGAAGGATGTGCGATCACCGTAACGGGGATCACCGCACCAGGGCAATTCGCGAGCTGATCGCGAACCGTAACGGTGAAGTTCCCTGCTGTCAAAGCCTGTGCGGCAGACGTGCCGATCACCGCTCCGTTCTGATCCTTCCATTCATAGGTGTAGGGAGCCACACCGCCCGAGCCGGTGGCCGTAACCGTGGTGGTGGCCGTACCGAAACAGACAGCTGGCGCAACCGGCGCCGTGGTGGCTGAGACACCGCTCACGAAAGTCACCCTGATCGTGTCGGACACGGTTCCGCTCGCGCAGCCTGTTACCGTACCGCTCACCCGGTAATCCACATAGGCTGGCGGGTTGGTTCCCGGCGTAACCGTGGGATCGCTACAGCCCGAGGTGCAACTGAGGTAACTATTGTAAGCACCGATCGCACCCGGCGCAATGGATGTCCATTGGATCGAACTGGCCTGCATGCCGGTGACCCCGATCGTTCCAATGCACCCTGTGCTCAGGGTCTGATCCGGGGTAACGGTGAATTGCCGTGTGGATGAGATCGTGTAGTTCGGGCTGTCGTTTCCGTTCTTGCAGAAGGTGATGCAGAAGTTCGTGAGGCCGTTCACGCAAAGGGGAGTTCCCAAGGATGTCTGGGGCCCGCAATTCAACTGGTAGAAGGCACCGCCGGGCGGGGCCGGGTTGGCCACATTGAAACCGATCTGGGTGGCCTGCGGATGTACCGTTACATTGAAGCGGATGCATGCCTGCCCGCTGGCGATCCCGCAACAACTTCCACTTCTCGTCCCGGAATATGTCCATACCGAATCCGGGTCGGCGGATAGATCGACCGGTATGGTGAGTGCCGTACAGGTCGTGCATTGGGCTTTCAGGCTTTCCTGTCCCAGCAGGGCGAGGAATACCAGAAAGTATTGGATCTGTTTCATTTGGGTGGTCCTTGAGCGGGCCTTTGTACGGGCCTGCCCCGGGGAAGGATACACCGGGCATGGAAAACCGTTTATTTTTGCGCGCTGGGATCCAGTTCGTTACCTGCTCTGCGGAGTTTCAGCGTGCCTCTGTTGGTCGGTTGATGGAGGCAAGTGATTGAACAAGTCGATCGGGATCCTACCTTCGTGCGCTTCTCAACCCACGCATCAGTGGCACAGATCATACCCTCCGGTTCGCCCTTGGGCCAGCGTATCACGCCGGAACAGCGGGAGTTCTTCAACAGGAACGGCTTTCTCCATTTCCCATCCTTCATCGATCGCGCCCGCGTACAGGCCATCATCAACGCCATTGAAGAGGTGCAGCAACGCTGGATCGCTGAAGGCACGACCGTGGTGAACGGCATTCCCATCAAATTCGGGAACGATGTGGACGGGCAGAAGATCGTTCAACGATTCGCCTTCGCCAACCAGCACCATCCAACACTGGCCGATGTACTTCGCGATCCGCGGCTGAACGCATTATTGGAACTCATCGGCCCGGGTGCGCGCCTCGGCATCAACGAGAAGGACGGACTTGTGGTGAACCATTATGTGAACACCGATGCCAGCAACTTCACCCAGATGGGCTGGCATACCGACTCGATCCGCGATCTCTTCCTCGGAAAGAAGATCATGCCCATGCTCAACGTGGGCATCCATCTCGATGATCAACATCCCGAGAACGGCGGCCTTCGCCTTATCCCCGGTACACATACGCAGGGCATCATGAAAATGCTGTTCCGCAAGCGTTATTTCAAGGACATCGAACCCGACAAGGATGAAGTGGCCTTCGCGATCAAGGCCGGTGACCTCACCGTGCACGATGGCCGCTGCTGGCACCGCGTACAGCGCAGTTCGCTCATCGGCGAAGCAAGCCGCCGCCGGGTGATGTACATACCGATCATCTGCGGGAAATATTCGCCCAAGACCGCCCATAGCCCCACTCCCATCTACCATAAATTCCAGCATCTGGTGCGATGAGCACCGATCGCGGGTATGCCCTGGTGACAGGTGCAAGCCAGGGGATCGGCAGGGCGATCGCGGTGGAACTGGCCCGCCAGGGTTTCGGCATCATCGCAACGGCGCGCAACCGGAAAGGTCTGGAAGGCTTGTTGGACGAAGCAGCGAAGCTCAATGGTGGAAGAGCGCAATTGATCGAAGCCGATCTTCTGGAGGAAGGCGCCCTCGACAGGATCGTTCAAAAAGCTCTGGAATTCCCGATCAGCTGCCTGGTGAACAACGCCGGCCAGGCCAATTGGGGCATGTTCGAAGAGCTTTCCCTTCACGAGCAGTTGCGCATGATGCGGTTGAACATGGAAGTTCCGGTGCAACTCACGCACAAGCTCCTACCCCATCTTCTGAAGGCAAAGAGGCCGTACATATTGAATATTTCCAGCATGACCGCCTTTCATGCGCTGGCCAGCATGGCGATCTATTCCGCAAGCAAGGCGTTCATTCTTCGCTGGTCGCGATCGTTGCGGATCGAATTGAAAGGCAGGGTGAACGTGACAGCGGTCTGTCCCGGCACTGTTAGTACCGGTTTCATCGAACGCGCAGGCATGCAGGCTATGGAAGACCTCGCGAACAAATTCGCAACGCCGCCGGAACCTGTGGCCAGGGCAGCCGTGCGGGCGATGTTCAAGAACAAGGCGGTGGTGGTGCCCGGGGCCACGAACGTTCTCACGGTGAAGCTCCAGAAATTGATGCCTTCGGCCATTACCGAATCCGTGGCGAGCGGCATCTATCTGAAGCGGCTTCCGAAGCGATCGAAGTAGCCTGTTCGATCTGCACCTTTCACGTTGAAGAGATCCAGCAAAGCACCTGCGAGCGCCCAGGCGAGCGTGGCAAAGAACGGCGCAGCGAGCACGTCGACCGTATAGTGCACGTGTTGCACCAGAACCAGCGAAGCCACGATAAGCGCGCCCACCGCAAGGATCATCCGCAGCCGGCCCGGCCTGACCGCCAGGGCGAATAGCACGCTCGTAGCCGTATGTCCACTGAAGAAAAGGTCCTTCAGGAACGGCTCATCCGCAGGATAGAAATTCTGGGTGATCGGATCGATGAGCGGGATGATCGTAAGTGGTGGTTCAAGCGTGATCAGATACATGGTGATCATCCTTGATAGTAGCAGGATCACATAGGCATGAAGCATTCGTACGAAGCGGTACGGTGACCGAAGAAGTGCGATGACCCCGGCCAGGATGAGCGGATAAAGAATGCCGAAAGTGATCGTGGAAACATCGATCGGTCCCACGGCGGCCAACAATGGATCGTATAATCCGATGCCAGGCCGCTTTTCAATGAAGGCGAAAAAGCGTGGAAGCAGGAAGGCGATCATGATCAGGAACGTGCCTCCTGTTAACAAGGCGCTCCTGAAACTCCGATCGGCCCAGGCCGCACCCCAACTATTCCGCATCTAACCAAGCCTCGGCCGGCCAAAGTAACGCCGATCGATCAACTGGCCTCGATCGTTCGTGGACGCTGCTGAAGGGCTCCGACAAGGAACTTCACCGGAATGGTCCACATTCATGGGAATGGCCACAACGCCTAAAATAATTTTCCGCTGTCGCACCTGATCGGATCCATGGCGATCGGTCAGTTGGATATCGCTGAAAAGATGAAATATACATTCCGAACCCTGATCACGGCATGGATCGTTCCAATGCTGTTCCTGCCCTTCGATCTACTGGCCCAGGTACCACCGAACAACCTTTGCGCGAATGCGATAACGGTAGGTTGCAACAGCGTTACGCCCGGAACTACGATCGGTGCCACGAACGCAGGAGCGCCGGGCACATGCGTTACTTCGGTGACCAGCGCCGGTGGCGTTTGGTACCGTGTCACCGGTTGGGGTGGCGGAATGAAAGCCGCCCTCTGCGGAAGCGATTACGATACCAAGATGGCGATCTATACGGGATCGTGCGGAAGCTTCACCTGTGTTACCGGTAACGATGATGACTATGGGCCAGGCGGAGCCGGTGTGTGCGGGGAGGAAGGGATAGTTTCATCCGTATCATGGAATTCAAGCTCCGGTACCAGCTATATCATCTATGTGAGCGGTTTCTCCACCGGTACCGGGAACTTCGTACTTACAGTGACCTGCGGTGATGCGAGTGCATCGTGCACCAGCAACGGCATGGTGCTGGAACTGAATACCGATGCCAACGGGAGCCAGACCAGCTATGAACTGATCCCCGAAGGTGTAGGCATTCCAGTGTGCTCCGGCAGCGGCCTGCCCAACAACGCCACGATCACCAACAACTGCTGCGTACCCGATGGCTGCTACCGCCTGCGCGTGCTGGACAGTGCCGGCGATGGAATGACAACCGGCGGTTACACCCTGCGCACCAGCGCCAACGACCGCATCATCGACAATACCGCGAACTTCTCCACCGGCAGCGTGAGCGCGATCGCCAACGACCAGGCCTTCTGCCTTCCCATGGGCACCGACCGGGTGATCT
>JAEZDL010000071.1 GCA_023418095.1 Bacteroidota bacterium | reverse complement strand
ATCAAGATCATTATCCTGGGCATAGCATACTGGTTAATGGTGATGATGCCACGCCAAAAAGCATTGACGATCGAAAGAGACTTTTACAAGAATCGATGATCGTCCCGAACTATGGAAGTCGATTTGTTAGGGCGTTCCGGCGCTCAAATGCAGCGCCGTCGGGCTTTCCCCTGCAAGTCCTCAGTCGTCGCCCCGCTGTACAGCGGGGCTCCTCCCTCCGGGCTTTCCGGTACGATCCCTAACGCCGGCCCAAGATCAGAATGATATAGGCCAGGCCCAGCAAGGAGAGGTATTGAAGTATAGTCGCTACCATTAGGAATCGGTTCATTGCCTTGGAAGCTTTTCGATCCTGATAGGGCAATAGGACAAGTATCGCAATCAAGAACAGGAATGCCAGCATTTGGAAAGGACCCTTTTTATCATTCCTCCTTGTTCGCCACAGTAAAAGGTAAAAGGCAACAAGCTTCCCTGCATGAGTGAACCATGCCATACCTCCAAAGAACATGATCCAGCGGCCCTGTTCGGGTGTCATCGGCGTTCAAGGTAACAGATGCAGTAACTTCGGGTCTTTCGATTTTGTTCCTAACGCCTGAAGCCGCCGCAAATGATCTGCGCGAAGTACGAGGCCAGCATGAATCCCTACTACGCGGCGGGGAGGCTGTGGCTGGATGCGATCATCGATCCGCTGGAGACAAGGACGTGGATCAGCATGGGGATAGAGGCGGCGAGCCAGAGTCCGGCGACGCGGGAGTTCAATATGGGGGTTTTGCAGGTGTGATGAGCCAAACGGTATGCATATCGCTACTTGGCCTATTGATCTCAGGTCTGCATTTGATGAAGTCTTCTGTCGTTGAGGATGTCCACGCTGAGCACCTACCTACCCTGTATTTTCAAGAGAATTCGACCGAGTATCTTAATGATACACTTCGCTACAGACAAGAATCAGGAAAGGAAAGTCCTGAGCAGATCCTTACTTTGATCGTTCAGCTATCGATACAATATCCGGAACCGAGGTTCAGAGTGATCGCCAATGCGGATAGTGAAGAACCGAACCCAGATTCACTTGCTCTAGCACGAGCCCATCGTATATGTTCAGACCTCGAAACCCTGGGCTTACCAAAAGAAAGGCTGGTCCCTGAATCTCGTGGAGACCGTAATCCTAGAATATCTCCTCAGCTGATCAAGGAACTAGCTTCTTTAGAAGAACGTGAATCAGGCCGGTCCTATAATCGATGTGCTTCATTTTTGTTTCAACCGTGACTTGGGCGTTCCGGCGCTCAAATGCAGCGCCGTCGGGCTTTCCCCTGCAAGTCCTCAGTCGTCGTTCCTCCTTCCTCCGGGCTTTCCGGTCCGATCCCTAACGCAAAATGCCTGAATCGGCCCATTGATCCGACGGTCAGGACCACGAACGATCGCATGTGATCAATGATGATCGACGATCTCGGGACGGCGAATTGCCCTCCCTACGGTCACTAATTGAACCGATCCTTTCCCCAATTCGCAGGATTGTCACGGATGTAATCTGAAATGCGTTGCCATTCCGCATCATCACGGATGATCCGATCGTAATACCTGGCCTGCCATATCGGTCTGCCGCGTGGTAATAACCCATTCCGATAGACCTGTCGCGATACCGCGGCCTTGAACGTTTGCATGATGTGACCCAATGAATTCTTCACCATGATGGCGATCGGTGGCCGGCGTGCGGGTTCGTTCGGTGGCGGCGATCCGGGTGCCGTAGGCTCGGCGAATTCGCCGACCCTACCCGGTTCGTTGGCCGCCACATCCGTGATCACAATGATCCCGTGTACATGATTTGGCATCACGACGAATGCATCGCACACCACCATCGGCATATGATCGGGGATCGCATCCCTACATTGTTGCACGATCTTACCGATCGCATTGGGCACCATCACCCGATCGATAACATCACCGAACAACATCGATCGATCATTCGTGCAGATGGTGACATAATAGGCACCTGCACGACGGTAGTCGTAACCCTTCAACCGGATGATCTTGCGTGACCGTAATTGCATCGTATGAAATTACGATCAGCATTGCGGGACGGGATCATGCGTGACGGATCGCAGCGGCAGCCCGGACCGACGAAGGAGGGAGGACTACAGCGAAGAGCCGGACCCCGCCTGCATTTGAGGTGGGGGCACGCCCAAATCCACAATTTCATCATCATGTATATCGCTCAATGCCGGCAGGAACAAGCCTCACCATGCGGCGGCACAGGCCGGAAATACATGAGCTTCCGCTGCAGCAGTGAGGGCGCATCGAAGACCTCCGCGGCCAGGGGATCGGCCTCACCAGCACGCGCGGCCACGATGCGCTGCGTGTTGCCCACGTGGCGATACACCACACGGAAATCGTCCGACGTATCCTCCGCCGCCGCGCGCCGCAGTTCGAAGAGCGGGATCCACTCCTTCGCACTGCAGTAGACCTG
Source organism: Bacteroidota bacterium (assembly GCA_023418095.1). Classification (GTDB taxonomy): domain Bacteria; phylum Bacteroidota; class Bacteroidia; order Flavobacteriales_F; family PHOS-HE28; genus PHOS-HE28. Next base: position 6,365 of record JAEZDL010000071.1, on the reverse strand, counting down.
TAACACCGGGCTCGTCGCCTCCTCCACGATGACCATCTGTTCCTGGTAGCCGGCAAGGCGGAGGCTCACCGGCATGAAGAAGTGATTGGTGTTTCGCAGCTCGGTGCGCAGGTTGGAGAACATGGAGAAGGAGGTCTGCGTCTTGAACCCGAGGTAGGGGGAGAAGCCGTTGAACAACAGCAGCACAGGCACCACCACGAAGGCCGGATGGCCGAAGCGGAAGACGGCATCGCCCGCGGGAAAAGGCTTCACCGTCCAGATCAGGCGCAGCCCCAGCACCACCACGATGGCCGCGGCATAAAGCGTGACCGTAACGCGCATCAGGGGACCAACGGTGGCCGCCATCAGTGCGCGCAGTTCCTCCGGTGTGTCCGCTCCACGCCACCAGGCGAGTCCAGCAATGACGGCGATGACAAGCATGGCGGCCGTCAGCGGTACATATCGCGCGGATGTTGGCAGGGGACGCCAACGCGTAATGCGCTCCACGTACGGTAGCGGCAGGAACAGCGCGAAGAGCGAAAAAACCAGCGCGGTGAAGGAGGCCACGTAAAGGTTGAGGTGGAAGACCAGCAGGCCATGGAAGAGCAGGCCGATCGCGATCGCCAGTGCGCGCGTGCGCCGGAAGATCAGCATCAGGCCGATCGCGGCTTCCGCCACCAGCGAGCCGATGATGCCGGGCCATGCGACCCAGGTGCCCGTGGGGAGGAGTGGCAGGTGATCGGCCATCTCCCGGAAGAGCTGGGGACCGCAGCTCACGGCCGGATCGAAATAATCGGCGTTGAGCTTGTGCAGCACCGCGAAGCCGTAGAGGATGATCACTCCCACGCGGATCGGTGGGGCCGCCAGTTCATCCAGCGAGCGTTCCATGGATCCACGGCGGCCGCTCACCGCGTGCACCAGCAGCGCCGTCAGCAGCGTGAGGTTCACGATGGAGGTGAAGAGGATGTGGTTGGGCACCGCCGGCATGGCCTGCACCTTGTGCGCCGTCCATATCAGCAGCAGCACAACCAACCGGGGAGTGGAGCCCGGCCGCGCGAGCAGCGCCGCGGCCGCGAGCGAAGAACCGCAACCCAGTGCTATGCCCATTGCCCCATGCCCGACCCAATGGACCACGTCGAGCAGCTCGTGCATCAGCGCGAAGGCGGCGAAGAGCGCGATGAACAGGGTGATCCGTTGATCGCGGAGCGTGTGATCGGTATCCGGGTTCACGGCGAAGGGGATTCAACTGGGTGCCGGTGCGTGAGGCCGGCCGCTGCCAATGCGGCGGGCACGTCATCTGGATCGAGGAAGTGCGCTTTCAATTCCGGCGTGGGTATGCGGCATTCCTTCTGCCGGCCGAAGACCTGGTAACGGCTGGCGGCGATCGGCCGGTACACGAGGTCGCGCAGTACCGCGGGGATCCAACCCAGCAGCGGCCAGGCCCATTTCCACGGCGTCTTCAGCACCCGCGCCACACGCAGCACCGCGCTGGATCGCACGCTGGCCCGGCCCCCTTCCACCAACACGATGGTGCTCATGGGCACTTCTCCCACCCTGGTCTCATTCAGGATCGCCTTCGCGGCGTTCGACTGGAGCGGCAGGAAGAGCACCCGGCCATCCGGATCGCGGTCGATCACCCGGTTCACCCAGCCGTTGCAGAGGTTGCACACTCCGTCGAAGAGGACTACCAGGGGGATGGCTTGGGTGGCGGGTCGTCTTGTCATCGATCCATTTCAAAAGTACCGCGGCTTGTGGTTTCTGAGGGCACCATATAACTTCTCGCTCCGCGTCATTCAACACCCTCATCCACGATCACTTTCAATTGCTCGCGAAGCGTGGGCAAATGGATGCTAATTACCCGCCAAATGATATCGATCCGGACCTGACCATATTCGTGCACGAGACGATGCCTCATGCCGATCAATTGGTGCCAGGGGATCTCCGGATGCGCTTCCTTGAGCGGTTGGCTAAGTTTTGATGCAGCTTCACCAATGATCTGGATGTTATAAATGACCGCATCGCGTGTAAGTGGGTTCGCGGTAAATGAGTCCTCATCCATTCCCGCAGTGTATTCCAGAACTTTTTCGATCGATTGCAACATATCGATCAACAGCGGCCGATCGAATTTTTTAGACATATTTAAGCTCCGGCGCTATATACGGCATGTAATGTGGCTTGATACCGCCAACGGTAGCCAGATCGACCTTGCGATGAAGCAATGATTCCAACTCATCAGCCAGATCAATGAACTCCAGACCGATCGGCCGATCGAACTCCACCATTATATCCACATCACTATCCGGCCGGAAGTCATCTCGTGTGGCTGAACCGAATATGGCCATGCTCTTCAAACCATACTTGGCGAAAAGACGTGTGCGTTCCCGGCGTAGCACGGCAAGGATGTCGGCAAGCGTACCCATGGCATTACAAATATCGGAACTCCGATCCCGACACGACTTCAATGGCCACAACATTAGTCGAGCGGATCGATGATCAGGACATCGCGAAGTTGGTGAGATCGTGTGTCACCCCGTCATGTTCGCCAGCCGCCTTCCTTTTCCATGATCCATGAAAAAAGAAAAAAGAAGATCACAAGCGCCACGACCGCCAGGGATGCGATCAGATGCACTGTGCGGATCACACGCCAGAATTTGGGCCAGGCGCATCGTCTGGTAAGCAACCAGAAGAGCGGATAGAGGACTTGGAAAAGGATGAGGTTGAACTCGAAGTGTCCGGGTAGATCGTACCATATCTTAAGGAGGCCCGGCTCGATTGGCCTTTCTTGATCACCTTTTGGGCATCGAAGCACCACGTGCAACCACACAGCACCGATAAAGATCGAGGTGAGTACCGCTTGGACGGGGATCAGGATGCGCATGGCCGGGAACCGATGCATCGATCACCCCCGCCGCGCCTTCCCGATCGTCGCGACATCGATCTTGCGCATCTGCATCATGGCATGGAAGGCATGTTTGGCTGCTGCCGGATCGGCATCGGTGAGCGCTTCTGTGAGCGCGATCGGTGTGATCTGCCAGGAGACGCCCCATTTATCCTTGCACCAACCGCACATGCTCTCTTCACCGCCGTTGTTCGCGATAGTGTTCCAGTAGCGATCGGTCTCTTCTTGATCCACTGTTGCAATCTGAAAGGAGAATGCTTCATTGTGCGTGAATTCCGGTCCGCCGATTAGGCCCATGCACGGTATACCCATCACGGTGAAGAAGACGGTGATCACGTCGCCCTTTTGGCCACTGGGATGATCGCCAGGTGCGCGGTTCACGGCATCTACGGAAGAATCCGGGAATGTGCTCGCGTAGGATCGCGCCGCTTCTTCAGCATCGCCGTTATACCAAAGGCAGATCGTATTCTTTGCGGGTTTCATGATCACGTGCAACGGGTAAGTCTGCGTGAAGCTATGACAGATCCAATGCGGAAAATGACCCTTCCATCCTCCGCGATCGCCGCAGAGATTTAGCGGACCCACTCCTACTTCGGTCGGAAGTTCATTCCATCGCCATCGTTCACCCGATCCTTCATGAATGTCCGGCTGGGCTGCGATCGGTTCTTTTGGGCGGGATCTGGTCAGGTCGTGTCTTCGCCTGCAAAGCCGCACTCCCTTGCGCCGTCGCTGAAGCTGAGGCGACATGCGACCGGTCGCTTGCGGGTTTTCCGGCTGCGCCACTCACGCAATTCACGTCCTTACGCAGGTACATCCGATCATTGTAAGATACTTTTCCAGGATCACGCGGAAAAAGCCGATCGAAAGCAGACGTGGCTTGTGGTATCCGCTATCGATCCCATCATCACTAAAAGAGCCTCCCGATCACCCTTTCCGCCGCAAACTTCCCACGGCCAGCGCCAACGCCATGGTCACGTAAATGCCAAACAGGGAACGCTGCGAAAGCCGCTCTTCAAATCCGGGAGTGAAGCGCTTGGGCACTACATGGTAATCCACCACATACGCCGTGGCAGCCGTGGCGGCACCGGCCAACAAAGCCCTGCCCACCGATGGCCTTTCATGCCGTGGCAACAATATCTCGTGCATCCCGGCCCAGGCCATCATCGCGGCGCTGTTGAGACCGGCACCGGCCAGGGTATGCTTCGCATCGAGCCGATCGGTGTGCGTGGCTTCTTCGCCCCACAGCATGTGGCTCACCGCATTGATCGCCGATGTGGCCGTTCCGTTCTCCTGCTGTCCCAGGAACGCGACCGCTGCGGTGGTGGCGGCCGTGGCCACGGCTCCGGTGGCCATCGTATCGTTCATCCAGCTTCCCATGATCGAAATTTTGTCGTGGAACGAAGCAAGTTTCCGGCCAGCACGATCGCCGTAGATCGTTCCGCACTACCGCACGCGCGTGTTCTCCATCTCCTTCACCCCGTTCACGATCAGTTGCTCAAGGATCCTGTGATCCACATCGCTGAGCCGTTTGATGTAGAGGCACCCCTTACCAATGCTGTGTTTGCCCAGCTTCTCCATCAATGGGGCTTTTTCGAATCCCGCGATGATGTAGATCGAAATGTTCGCCTTGCGCGGACTGATGCCGGTGATGAACCACTCACCTTCGCGCCCGCTGGCGCCTTTGTAATGGTAGCGGCCATAACCGGCGATGCTGGTGCCCCACATCCTTGGCTCCTCACCCGTGGCCTTTTTCATCATGCCCATGATGGTGCGGCAGTCGGCGGCAACCGCTTCGGGTCGAGCATCGATGAACGCATCAACGTCCGCCTCATTGAGCCTGGTCTTCAGTTCTGCTTTGGCCATGATCAAATGTAGTGCGGTCGAGCGCCCGATCTCCGCATACGATCTCCTTCTAACTTGGCCCCAAAGCTTGCCAACATGAACCCTGTGCTTCGCAATATTCTGGCGGTGATCGTGGGCGTGGTGGTCTGTCTGCTGCTGAACGGGATCCTGCTCGGTGTTATGATGCGGATGATCCCAACGCCTGCAGGTTTCGATCCGAACGATCCATCCACTTTCACCCTTCTTGAGAACAGACATCTGCTCTCTCCGTTCGTGGCCCATGCCGTGCCTTCGTTGATCGGCGGACTGATCGCGGCCCTGATCGCAGCGACACGGAAAATGACGATGGCATTGATCGTTGGTGGCGTTCATCTGCTTGGTGGGATCGCTGCGGCGTTCATGATACCTGCTCCGGCCTGGTTCATCGCGCTGGACCTGATCGTGGCGTACCTGCCCATGGCATGGATCGGCGGAAAGCTCGCAAGAGCGTGATCGATCGGACCCCTGTGCGGTGAATGTATCTGCGTGCCCGGCCGACCGGGCGTGTCAGCACCACAGCTACCTTTACCATGTGGTACGTATCGGACGGATCCAGGAACTCAGCATTCTTCGGAGCACCCCGCAGGGCTTGATCCTTGGCGATGATGACGAACTTGAAGTCACACTGCCAAGGGATGAAGCACCGAAGGACGCGGCGCTGGATGGTACGTTGAACGTCTTCATTCATCACGATGCAGGCGGCAGGCCTGTCGCATCGATGAAATTCCCCAAGGCACAAGTGGGGGAATTCGCACCGATGAAGGTGCTATTCGTTGACCACAGGGGTGCGCATATGGACTGGGCTGTTGAGCCGGAACTTATTGTACCGCACCGTGATCAGGAGCGTGAGATGTTCGAAGGAAACTGGTACATCGTGCGGGTGGTCCTTGATCGATCCACCGGCAGGCTCCATGGCAGCAGCAAGGTCTCTGAATTCCTTGATAATGGTGAGCTTTCCGTTGATGAAGGGGAAAAGGTGGATCTGTTGATCCATTCGAAAAGCGATCTGGGATACTCCGTGATCGTGAACAACAGGCACCACGGCCTGGTACATGCGAACGAGGTTTACAAGCCGGTCTCAGTGAACGATCGGATCGAGGGATATGTGAAGCGGATCCGCGAGGACAACAAGCTTGACATCACCTTGCAGCCGATCGGATTCCGGCAGTACAACGATGCGAACGTAGCGCTGCTGGAGAAGCGGCTTCGATCCAACAATGGCTTCCTTCCCTTCACCGATCACAGTTCACCGGATGAGATCCACAGCGAATTCGGGATCAGCAAAAAGGCCTTCAAGAAAGCGCTTGGCACACTTTACAAACTCCGGAGGGTGAAGATCCAGGACGATGGCATCGCATTGATCGGCAAGCGCTGATCACGCCTTGCGCACGAACTCGCTCTTCAACGCCATGGCGCCGAAACCCTCGATCTTGCAATCGATGTTGTGTCCCGCAGGTCCATCGGTGAGCCTGATGTTCTTCACTTTCGTGCCCGCCTTGATCGCCTTGGGCGCACCTTTCACCGGCAGGTCCTTCACGATCACCACATCGTCGCCATCCTTCAGCACGTTGCCGTTCGCATCCTTGATCTGGGCTGGCGCATTCTC
>JAEZDL010000047.1 GCA_023418095.1 Bacteroidota bacterium | reverse complement strand
ACGATCGCGGAACCGAGCACCGTATATGGCATAAGCAAACAGGCGGGCGAACAATGGTGCGCGTACTACCACAAGCGCTACGGCGTGGATGTGCGCAGCCTGCGTTATCCCGGATTGATCGGCTGGAAAAGTGCCCCCGGTGGCGGCACCACGGATTACGCCGTTCATATTTTCCATGAAGCGTTGAAGAACGGTTCTTACACAAGCTTCCTGCAGAGAGGCACGACGTTGCCGATGATGTACATGCCCGATGCGATCCGCGCCACGATCGAATTGATGGAAGCACCTGCCGATCGCATCAAGGTTCGTAACAGTTACAATCTCGCGGGTTTCAGCTTCGCTCCCGAAGAGATCGCCACGCATGTTGCGCGTCACATCGAAGGTTTCCGGATGGATTATGCGCCCGATCATCGCCAGGCGATCGCAGACAGCTGGCCGCGCAGCATCGATGACACAGCCGCCCGTGAAGATTGGGGTTGGAAACCTGAATACGATCTCGAGCACATGGTGAACGAAATGATGCTGAACCTTCGTCAGGTGCTCGTGGATCCCCCGCAGATGTAACCTCGGCGATCAAAAGATCGTAAGCCGTGCCCGGATGGAGGCATGGTTATGAAGAAGGGCTATTCCTTGTTGATCGCGATCGGTGTGATGCTGCTATGCATCGCACAAACTTCGTTCGCGCAAGCCAGCGCGGTGGACACGCTGAACCGGATCGATGAGACCGGCAAGAAACAGGGCTGGTGGCAGATCAAGGCACCGATCGCCGAGAAGCCGAATTACGAGCCGGGTAGGTTGATCGAGGAAGGCCGCTACACCAACAGCAAACGGATCGGTGTGTGGCGCCGCTACTGGCCGAACGGCAAGGTGATGAGCGAGATAACCTACCAGATGGGCCGTCCGCGTGGTGAGTACAAGACCTATTACCCCAACGGAAAAGTGGAGGAACAAGGCACGTGGGACCTCGATCGGAACACCGGAAAATTCCTGCGTTATCACCCGAACGGAAAACTCGCGCAGGACTTCATCTTCAATGAATACGGCACTCGCGATGGCGAACAGAAATATTACCACGAGAACGGACAGCTCGCGGTGAAGGTGAACGTTGAAGAAGGAAAAGAGGAAGGAAAGCTTGAACGGTACACGGCCGGCGGCGATCTGCAACAAGTGGCGGAATTCAACGGCGGCGTGATCAACCCGGCGAACAGCAAATACATCAAATCCGTCCCGAAGGCGGCTGAAGTGAAGGCCGATCCATCCGCACCGCCAGCGCCTGAAGTGAGCGCGAACGAAACAACGAATTCGATCGCCTTCCGCGCGAACGGCTACAACACCTTGTACGATCAGCAGATGCGGATCTCGCAGCAAGGCGAATACAAGAACGGCAGATTGCAGGATGGCCGCCGTTACGTGTACGACAAGAACGGGATCCTCACCCAGATCAAGGTGTATCGTGGCGGCCGCTACGCAGGCGATGCGGTGATCACCGACGAAGATCGCGGGAACTGATCCCGATCGACCGATCGATCTCTCCAATTCTGTGATCTCTACCTTCACCCGCAAAGGTGAACGTAGGACATGAACGAATTCGAAGAGCTGATCCGGCGCATGCTGGCATGGGCGATCCGCAAACTGCGGTTGGTGATCCTGGTGTTGCTTGCACTGATACTGGTGTTCACTTCGGTGAAGACGATCGGTCCCGAAGAGGAAGGTGTGGTGCTCTATCTCGGCAAGTTCGAACGGAAGCTCGAGCCCGGCCTCAACCTTATCCTGCCGTTCTGGCTGGAAACAGTTTACAAGATCCCTGTCCAACGGCAGTTGAAGCATGAGTTCGGCTTTCGCACCGAAGGCTCCACAGGCTCCCGATCGGAATACGTGACCGACAATTATCGATCGGAATCCTCCATGCTTACCGGCGATCTCAACCTTGCCGATGTGGAATGGGTCGTTCAGTACCGGATCGTGGATTCGTATCGCTACCTGTTCCGCGTGCGCAATGCGGAAAAGACCTTGCGCGACATGTCCGAAGCGGCCATGCGAACGATCGTCGGCAACCGCACGGTGAACGAAGTGATCACGGTCGGCCGGCAGGAAGTTTCCACGGAAGTGGAGGTCTATCTGCAGCGCCTTTGCGATGAATACGAGAATGGGATCCGCATCGATCAAGTGGTATTGCAGGATGTGAATCCGCCGGAACCTGTGCGGCCATCATTCAACGCGGTGAACCAGGCGGAACAGGAACGATCCACATTGATCAATCAGGCCGAGGCCGAATACAACCGAGTGATCCCACGGGCGCGCGGTGAAGCGCTGGAAACGATCCAACTTGCCGAAGCCTATTCACTCAACCGGATCAACGGTGCAACGGGTGAAGCGGCGCGTTTCAATTCACTCTACAACGAATTCGTGAAAGCGCCGGAGGTAACGAAGAAGCGGATCTATCTGGAGACCATGGAACGGATCCTTCCGAAACTCGGCAACAAGATCATCGTGGATGAAAAAGGCACCAATGTTCTTCCGCTGTTGAACCTCGAAAAGATCCAGCAAAAATGAGCAACACCTTGAAGATAGCCGGCATCCTGCTCGCGCTCGCAGCGCTTTTCGCGATCTCCACCAGCGTGTTCATCCTCGATGAAACGCAACAGGCGATCATCACCCAATTCGGCAAACCGGTGGGTGCGCCACGAACCACGCCGGGCATGCATTGGAAAGTACCGTTCGTGCAAAAAGTGCAGTTCTTCGATAAGCGCTATCTGGAGTGGGATGGCGATGCGAACCAGGTGACCACGCGCGACAAGAAGTACATCTTCATCGATGCATACGCGCGTTGGGAGATCACCGATCCGCTGCAGTTCTTCATCCGCCTGCGCGACGAGCGATCGGCGCAATCACGGTTGGATGATATCCTCGATGGCGAAACGCGCAACGCGGTCGCAAGCCATGATCTGCTGGACATCGTGCGATCGAGCAACCGCGATCCAGTTGTTTCCGATGAATACCTGCAGGACATTGAACATCTGGAAGAGATCAAGGTGGGCCGTGCGCGGATCGAAAGTGAAGTGCTCAAGCGCGCCAACGATCGAACGGTTGATCTCGGGATCCGCATCCTGGATTTCCGTTTCAAGCGCACCAATTACGTTCCGGAAGTGAGCGCCGATGTCCATACGCGCATGATCAGCGAACGCAACCGGATCGCCGATCGGTTCCGATCGGAAGGCCAGGGCGAAGCGTTGAAGATCCAGGGCGATAAACAGCGCGACCTGGCCAAGATCCAATCCGAAGCGATCATGGAATCGGAACAGATCCGCGGACGTGCCGATGCACAGGCGACTTCGATCTATGCCGCCGCATACGATCGCGATGCGCGATCACGGGATCTGTATGCTTTCCTGCGCAGCATGGAAGCGCTGGAAAGCAGCCTGGACAGCCAGACCAGCGTGATCCTTACCACGGAAAGCGAACTCTTCAAGTACTTGAAGCGGATGCAGTAACCGATCGGCCGATCGCACTTCAATACCTTCGCGGCTTCAGTTCAGATCATGTCCGAGCCAGGCAAAGGCCCATTTTTCATCACGAATACGCTCATTCGCAAGAAGGAGGAATTCGTCCCGTTGGATCCGCCGAACGTTGGACTCTACGTCTGCGGGCCTACCGTTTACAGTGATGTACACCTCGGCAACGTGCGCACCTTCCTCACGTTCGATATACTCTTCCGCTGGCTGAAACATCTCGGCTACAATGTGCGATACGTGCGCAACATCACCGATGTGGGCCACCTCGTGGGCGATGAGGATGAAGGTGAGGACAAGATCGCAAAACGCGCGCGGTTGGAACGGCTGGAGCCGATGGAACTCGTACACAAGTACACCGTCGGTTTCCATAAGGTGATGGATCTGTTCAACATCCAGTCGCCATCGATCGAACCTACTGCCACAGGCCACTTGATCGAGCAGATCGAAATGGTGAAAAGGATCATCGAGAACGGCTACGCTTACGAAGTGAACGGAAGCGTGTATTTCGATGTGCCGAAGTTCGCGGAGAAGTACAACTACGGAGAACTGAGCGGTCGCAAGATCGATGAGCTCGTCTCGAATACGCGCGGCACCGAAGGCATGGACGAGAAGCGAAGTCCGCTGGATTTCGCGATCTGGAAAAAGGCAGACAAAGGACACATCATGAAATGGCCGAGCCCGTGGGGTGAAGGCTTTCCCGGCTGGCACCTGGAGTGCAGCGCGATGAGCACCAAATACCTCGGCCTCACGTTCGACATCCATGGCGGTGGAATGGATCTGAAATTCCCGCACCACGAATGCGAGATCGCGCAAAGCATCGCAGCGGATGGATCCGCGCCGGTGCGTTACTGGATGCACGGCAACATGCTCACCGTGAATGGCCGGAAGATGGCGAAGAGCGAAGGCAATGGTTTTACGCCGAAGGAACTGATCACCGGCAACCACAAATTGCTCGAACGCGGCTACAGCCCGATGACCGTGCGCTTCTTCATGCTGCAAAGCCATTACGCGAGCACGCTCGATTTCAGCAACGAAGCGTTGCAAGCTGCGGAAAAAGGTTTCCACCGGTTGATGGGAGCGCTCGAAACGATCGAAAAATTGAAGCCCTCGAATAGCAGCAGCGAGGATGTATCTGCATTGATCCAACGTTGCTACGACGCGATGAACGACGATCTGAACACGCCGGTGATGATCGCAGAATTGTTTGAAGCATCGCGGATCATCAATTCCACGCGCGATGGGAAGATCCAACTGTCGCAACAAGACATCGATCGGTTGAAGCAATTCATGAACAGCATGATCGATGACGTGTTGGGGCTGAAGAAGGAGACCGAAGCCGGCGCTGACGACAAAGCGATGGACAAGGTGATGCAGATGGTGATCCAGATGCGCGCAAAAGCAAAGGCCGATCGGGATTTCGCCACCAGCGATCGGATCCG
>JAEZDL010000045.1 GCA_023418095.1 Bacteroidota bacterium | reverse complement strand
GAGATCATACCGCCGCACATGGTGAATGCCGCCAGCGCCTTCGCCACCGGCCAGCTGCCCGACAAGGAGGGCCAGATGTACCACGCCACCGCCGATGACCTGTACCTGATCCCCACCGCCGAAGTCCCGATCACCAACCTCTACCGCGACGAGATAGTGGAGCCCGAAAAGCTCCCGATCAAGATGGTGGGCTACACCCCCTGTTTCCGCCGCGAGGCCGGCAGCTACGGCGCCCATGTGCGCGGCCTCAACCGCGTACACCAGTTCGACAAGGTGGAGATCGTGCGCATCGAAAAGCCCGAGAACAGCTACGCCGCCCTCGAAGAGATGGTGGAGCACGTGAAGGGCCTGTTGCGCGCCCTGGAACTGCCCTTCCGCCAGCTCCTCCTTTGCGGCGGCGACATGGGCTTCGCCAGCGCCCTCACGTACGATATGGAGGTGTATTCCGCCGCGCAGGAACGCTGGCTGGAGGTTAGCTCCATCAGCAACTTCGAGACCTTCCAGAGCAACCGGTTGAAGCTGCGTTACCGCGACGAGAACAAGAAGCCGAAGCTGGCGCATACGCTGAATGGCAGTGCGCTGGCGTTGGCGCGGATCGTGGCGGCGATATTGGAGAATAATCAGACTCCGGAGGGGATCCGGGTGCCTGTTGCGCTGAGGCCGTATACGGGGTTTGATGTGATCAGGAAAGGTTGAGGTGGTTGAAATCACCAACTGCCTCAACTTTTTACAACCGTACAACGGGTTAAGAAGTCTCAGGGAGCACCCATCGCCACTCTTTCCGACCTTTACGCTCCTCATGCATCGTGGCATACTCTTTATAGCGGTACTCGCGTTGGTCTTGAGCGGGCTGGTGAACGCCTGCCGCCGCCCTGCCGATGAACAGAACCTGCGCAAAGTGGATAGTTTGATCACCACCATTGATGCTGCGATCTTCACCCTGAACGAGCTCGATCCCGGCCGGTTCGATCGTGCTCATACCGCCTTTGCCGAGCGGGAGCCTTTGTTCAAGGAACGCTTCGCAGATACATTGGACCGGCGATCGGCGGAATTGTTGGGCGATCAATACCTCGCGTTGCAAGCTTCCGGTAGCATGGCCACCGATCACGTTCGTACCTTGCAGGAACTGGCGGGCGCTGCCGAGCGGCTTCGCACCCTGCGCCAGGATATCGGCAACGCGGCGATGAATGTGGAGGAAGAACGAACTGCGATCGGAACGGAGGAGCAGGTGCATGAACTGTTGCAAGCGAATGTGCAACGTACGATCCAGAATTATCGCACGATCCAAGAGGTATGGGAAAAGCTTCCGGCAACTGATTCACTTTTGACCGCTGGAGACCCGATCGCGCAGAACTAAGATGATGAGAACGATCCTTCTGCTTTTCCTGCTCACAGCCCTGTTCGCCCAAACTTCTAGCGCGCAACCAGGGGCCGATGAACAACTGGCTGCGCAGTATTTCCAGACCGGCGATTTTGAGAAGGCGATCCTGTACTACGAGCGGCTTTACAGAAGGCAGCCCAGCGACTATTACTACGAGCAGCTCTATAAAAGCTACGTGGGCCTCAACGATCTGGAGCAGGCCGAGAAACTGGTGAAGGATCATTCAAAGAAGAGAAAGGACGATCCGCGTTTCCCGATCGATCTGGGCAATCTATATCGCCAGCAAGGCGACAATGACAAGGCCGCGAAGGAATATGAGAAGGCGTTGAAACTGATCCAACCCGATCAGGGTAGCATACGCCAGGTCGCGAATGCTTTCACGCGGGTGAACGAACTCGATCTTGCGCTTGAAGCCTACGAACGCGGCCACAAGATCCTGAAGGATGGCCAGACGTTCCATTTCGAGATCGCGAACATCCACGCCATGAAGGGAGATGTGCAGAAGATGGTGACCAGCTACATGGATCTGCTCGCTGCGAATGAGGCTTACGCGCAATCGGTACAGAATTCATTATCGCGCTACATGGATTTCGAAACGATCGATGAGAGAAGCGACATCCTTCGCACTGAATTGTTACGGCGGATCCAAAAGGATCCGCAGCGGACGATCTTCCACGAACTGCTGATCTGGATGTACATCCAGCAGAAGGACCTGGGCGCGGCGCTGGTGCAGAGCAAGGCGATGGACAAACGTTTCGATGAAGGCGGCATGCGGTTGATGGAACTTGCCGAGATCGCCCTGGCGAACGATGATTTTTCCACCGCTTTCAAATGCTATGAATACGTGCTTTCACTTGGCCGGAACGATTCCAATTACCTGCTGGCGCGGATCGGTTCGGTGAAGACGCGTTATGCGGAATTGACCGATCAGCCGGAGCCGAAGCGCGAGGATCTGCTCGATCTGGATCAGCGTGCTGCGAACACCTTGCAGGAACTCGGTCTGAACAAACAGACGGTGGATCTATTGCGCGATCGGGCCTTATTGAAAGCCTACTATCTCAACGAACCGCAGGAAGCGATCGCATTACTCGAAGAGGGGATCGAATTGAACCAGATCGATCCGAAGACACGAGCGCAGTTGAAACTGGATCTGGGCGATGTGCACCTTCTCAGCGGCGATATTTGGGAGGCTTCGCTTCTGTATTCACAGGTGGACCTTGACTACAAGTACGATGTGATCGGTCATGATGCGCGTTTGCGTAATGCGAAGGTCTCCTTCTATGCCGGTGATTTCCTGTGGTCGCAGGCGCAACTCGAAGTGCTGAAGGCAAGCACCAGCAAACTGATCGCGAACGATGCGATGGAGCTTTCCCTTCGGATCACGGACAACCTGGGCTTGGACAGCAACGCGACGCCGCTCACGTATTACGCTAATGCGGAACTTCTGCGCTTCCAGCACCGGTACGATGAAGCGCTGGCCGTACTCGATTCGTTGCAATTGGAATATCCGATGCACAGCCTCGGCGACGATATCCTCTATGAACGTTTCAGGATCGCTGCGGCACGTCATCGACATGAAGAAGCGGCTGGATATCTTGAGAAGTTGCTGGAGCTTTATCCGCTCGACATCCTTGTGGACAATGCGTTGCTGGACCTGGGCAAATTGTATGAAGAGGAATTGAACGATCCGTTGAAAGCGCAGCATTACTACGAACGCCTGCTTTTCGAACAGACCGGTAGCATATTCGTTCCGGAGGCGCGGAAACGGTTCCGCCTTCTGCGTGGTGATAAATTAGATGCGCCGGCAGAACCCGCCGCGCCGCAGATCCATCCATGATCATTTATAACGTTACGATCAATATCGACCTGGAAGTGGAGCAGGAATGGCTCCGCTGGATGAAGGAAGTGCATGTGCCGGAAGTGATGTCCACCGGCCTTTTCGTTTCCAGCCGGATCTACAAAGTGCTCGCCGATGATGATGGCGGCACCACATACGCGATCCAATACACGTGTGCTTCCATGGAAGCGTACGAGCGCTACCGCGATGAACATGCACCACGGCTACAGGCAGAGACGCAACGCAACTACGGCGGCCGTTTCGTAGCGTTCCGGACGTTGCTTGAAGCTGTGCATCCGGTATGAGTTTCGTACGCCCGAAGAAGCAATTTGGCCAGCATTTCCTGAAGGAAGATCCGATCGCACAGCGGATCACTGAAGCCCTCACGCACCATGGTGGTTATCGCGATGTGATCGAGATCGGGCCGGGCACCGGTGCGCTTACGAAACACCTGATCTCGCGCGACGATATCGATCTGTGGTGTGTTGAATTGGATCGTGAAGCAGCCGCACATATCCAGGAAAAATTCCCTGAACTGAAGGATCGATTGATCATTGGTGATGTGTTGCAGCTCGATCTGCGCGATCGATCTCCTGGCCCGTTCGCGATCATCGGTAATTTCCCATACAACATCAGCACGCAGATCGTTTTCCAGGTGATCGAGCATCGCGATCGGTGCACCGAAGTGGTGGGCATGTTCCAGAAGGAAGTGGCCGATCGGATCCGTGCAACGCCGGGAAGCAAGACCTACGGCATCACCAGTGTGCTCGCACAGGCGTGGTATGATGTGGAGCAGATCATGCTCGTTGAGCCCGGATCGTTCATTCCCCTGCCAAAAGTGCGCAGTGCCGTGATCCGCATGAAACGTAACGCGATCGATAAGCTCGATTGCGATGAGAAGCTCCTTTTCACCGTAGTGAAGACGGCCTTCAACCAGAGAAGGAAAACGTTGAACAATGCCTTGAAAAGCATGGTCGATCGAGTGCCGGATCCTTACGGAAGCAAACGCGCGGAGCAGCTAAGCGTACAGGATTTCATCCAACTGACGCGGGATCTCGAGGAATTGCAACGATCTTGATCTCACCAGATGCAGATCGGAATGGAGATCATCCAACGACCCTCATGTTAGCCTTGATCGAAGACGTTCAGCGAACAAAACGCATCACCACCGATCCAGTAG
This sequence comes from Bacteroidota bacterium, assembly GCA_023418095.1. Classification (GTDB taxonomy): domain Bacteria; phylum Bacteroidota; class Bacteroidia; order Flavobacteriales_F; family PHOS-HE28; genus PHOS-HE28. The sequence goes on along the minus strand of JAEZDL010000045.1, from coordinate 50,961 downwards.
CTGTTCTCAGTCTGGCGAAGTAGAGGGCTTCCGGCAGGTCCACCGTGATCTGCTGATCACCATTTCGCAGATCGAAAGTGGCGATCTGCCTTCCGACCCCGTCATGGACGATAAGTTCAACTGGATCGCTTTCCTTCTTCTGGATATGGATCACGCCTTCTGAATACCAGATCCGCGCTTCATTAGTTGTGGCATCGCTGATACTTGCGGTGGGTCCCCAGATATAATGCGCCCACTGCGGCTGATCGATGAACGGGTTGCGGTTTCCCTGCAATCCATAGACAGCATTGTTCCGATCCACCTCCTTCTCGCTCACCGGATCGGCCACATGCCATGCCAGCAGAAGGGATTCTGCCCATGCTGTGAGATCATCACCTTGCAACATTGGTGGATCCCAACCCGGAAGATCGGGCAGATAACGAGTAAGCATATAGAAATAGCTCCGCGCAAAGTCGCCCTTGTATTCATTGATCGGTTCGAAGACCGTTCCACTGTAACCGGGCCAACTGCATCCACCGCGCTTGCTGCCGTTCGCGCTGGTCCAATCCGCATTCGCCACCGTGCCAAATGGCAGGTTGCCACGTTGCTGGTTCACCCACCCATCCGTCGGATAGATGTGGAACAGGTCCGTATCCATGGCACCATTTCCACCGAACCAGCTCTGCGGAAAGCTGTGCTCGCGATTGAAACAATCGCCTTCACTGTTGTAGGTGCCACATTGATCCTGCCCGAAATCGTAAGTGTATGGCGGTGTGCCATCCGGGATATCGGAATACATATCCCAAACATCTCCGTCGGGTTTGTCATCAGTGATCTCGAAGGCATCCCAGAGCTGGCTGTTCTGGATCACCGTATGCCCGTTGATGATCTCGTGCAATGCCTGCCGTAGCGCTTCCCCGGAAAGTTGGAAAGTTGGATCGTAGTAACCCGGCGGCGGCTGGCCAACGATCAGCAAAGGCAGGAAGACCAAAGGGAAAAGGAGGAAGCGCATGCGCCGTGAAATTAGGCTATGGTCGTTCTTCGGATGCCTGCCACTGAACGAAAAGTGCATGACGCATCTCGATCGATCAGCGGGAGGTTATTATATCGTTAATGCACACAGCTGTATCATGGAACCGGGTTAAATTCGGCGTCCAACGCGATCTCCGTAATGTTCCGCCTGCTTCCATTGCTTCTATTTCCATTGCTCGCGCAAGTAGTCCATGCCCAACAGGCGAAACAGGAGTTCGTTCCCGCGTTGATCGGCTTTTACAACGTGGAGAATCTTTTCGATACGATCGATGATCTCGATGTTGATGATGCGGAATTCCTGCCTGGATCCCCGAAGTCATGGAATACCAAGCGTTTCAATAGAAAGCTTGAAAGATTGGGTGGCGTGATCGCCGCCATGGGTAGGGATCTGCATCCGAACGGTCTTTCGATCATCGGTCTTGCAGAGGTTGAGAACCGGAAAGTTGTGGAAGATCTCGCGGCGCATCCAACTTTGAGCGGACGCGGCTATGCGGTCGTACATGAGGATTCTCCCGACCGCCGTGGAGTGGACGTTGCGTTGATGTATGATCCGAAGATCTTTCAAGTATATGCTCACAAAGCTTATCGTTTGATCGATCAGGACGATCCTGACTTCCGGACACGTGATCAGTTGCTTGTAAGCGGATCGTTCCAGGGCGATACATTACACGTGATCGTGGCCCATTGGCCCAGTCGCCGGGGGGGACAAAAACTTTCGGAACCGCATCGATCGGCCGCCGCCAGACTTGGCCGGCACATTGCTGATTCACTCTTCGCGCTTGAACCGGAAGCACGGATCATCTACATGGGCGACTTGAATGATGACCCAGTGAATAAAAGCGTGACGAAGCATTTACGTGCGACCGGGGATCGGGAGGCGGCAGGCGGTGACATTCTGTTCAATACCGCTTCGGCCAATTATCAAAAGGGGATCGGCAGCCTGGCATGGCGCGATTCCTGGAATCTTTTCGATCAGATCATCATTTCACCTGCTCTTTTGAATGGCAATGGTGACGGCTATAAGTATTATGGTGTGCGCATCTTCAATGAGCCCTACCTGCGTCAGCAACACGGCAATTTCGCTGGCTACCCTTATCGCACATTCGTTGGTGATGAGTATCAGGATGGCTTCAGCGATCACTTTCCGGTTTTCCTGATCCTGGCGAAGGAGGTTGAAGCCGATTGATCCAGATCCTTCGATAATGCGAAGCGGCCACCTTTGAATCCATCTGCTTCTTGAAATGATCGGTAGCAAAACGCCCCATGCCGTTGAGCATGGGGCGTTCATGAAAAGGGTTGGATCAGCGCTGGACTTGTATGCGCGTATTCCACACAGCCTCTCCGCTGCGTAGGGACATAACGTAAATGCCGTTACTGAGGCTGCTCACATCGATCGATGTGCGGACATTAGAGATCATGTCGTTTGCCACCAGACGACCCATTGCATCGGTGATGCTGTAGAGGGTGCGGGCTTTCAGTGTGCCGAGGTCAATGGTGAGCTCGGTGTTCGCCGGGTTTGGGAACACGGTGATCGTTGCACCTGCAAGTTCGCCGATGCTGGTCGCCAACGATACGTCTGAAGCCTGGCGAGGCTGGATGCGATATTCCTCGAAACCGTAGGATACCACTCCGGTAACATCATAGGCCTGGCCAACGACAGGGTCGGGCGTGGTGGTGTACATCTCCTTTCCGATACCTACTTCACCACTACCATCATCTGCGCTCCAGATGCCGAAGTTGGCACCGCCCGGAGCTTCTGTGCAAGCAGCGTTCTGAACTCGTACGAGTACGCTTTCCAGTGCTTCAGAAGCCACTTCGCCGGTGCCGACCAAAAGCGGTTCAGGTAGAGGCTGGTTGGTCGCGAGCACCGTGAAGCTTTGAAGATCCGAGAGTTCGGTGAGGTTGAAGTATTCACTTACGGTAGCGATCATTTCCACCTCGTCACCAACTGCCACAGTGTTACCGTTATCGACGTAGTCGAAGACATAGATCCCATTCCATGCACCCGAGCCATCCTGCAGGTAATACACCAGCTGCGGATTGCCGTTGTTCGCCACAGGGTCGATCGCGGTAACGATCCCCGATGTACGCACAACCTCGCCGGCGAGCGGCGAATCTCCGCTGGGGTCCGTGGTGAATTGTATGTCATAAATGCTCACATCCGGAAGTGTACCTGCGGATTCGATCACAACATCATCGATCACAAGATGTTCGGGAGCGACCGTATTCCGAACGCTCAGGATGAATTGGGCGTTGGTTGCATCGGTCACCACATTGGTGGTAAGCGTGTACTCCGCCCATGTATTGTTATTCGCAACGGTGATGTAGCTCGAATACGGCCCATATCCGCCGGTGGAGCCAGTGTGTCCATCATATACACCGAAGCGTACATCACCCATGCCACGTGCCCAGAAGGTGATCGAATATTCAGTGCCTGCGGTAACAGATACGTTCTGTGTACTGAAGCGCTTGTGGTCGGGTGAGGCGTTCTCCAATCTAACGGCATAGCTGCCGGTGTGCGCATTAGTTGTCACCTGTGTAACTGCGGCGGCAAGGATGCTTGATCGCTCGCCGAACCAGCCATCGGGCAGATCGTTGGTCCAGTTCTCGAAACCGCTGTCCACCAATTGGGCCTGAGCCAAGCCGCTGAAGGCGGTGAATGCGATGAGTAATGTTCTTTTCATTGAGAAGTAGTGTTGGGTTCTGAGGGGTGTTCGATCATTGGATCGTGACATCATCGATCCGATAGGGTGTGCTCTGAGTGCCGGGTACTCCGGTGTACTTGAAACCGATCACGAAATTATCGCCGCTGTTGAGATAGCTGTCCAGCGGGATCGTACCCGAAGGTACCCAGGTACCGGGGCTGGTGGAACTTCCCGCGATCATTGCACCCGTGACGGATACCCAGGGTGCGGCCTCCACATCCGCGCCGGTGATCAGATCGATGTCCGTGCTGATCCATACCGAAAGACCGTCGTGCAACCAGGCGCTACCCAGGGATGTACGGAAATCGAGATCAATGCCGGGGCTGAATTGAACAGGTGGGCTTACCAACCACATGGTGCTGGTGGCATCAAAGGAAGCCGGACGCGCTTCAACGAAATTCTCGCTTCCTGCCACCACGCCTTTCCAGCGACGGCTTCCTTCTGTGAAGATGTTCAACCAACATTCCACGCTGACATCGGTATTGTTGCTTGTCTCAGCGAAATCCTGGCTTACGCCGGTAGCAGGTAGGCAGGCATTTTCACCGCAACGCGGATCGTTCAAGTTCACCTCGTTCAGATCACGTATGAACAGTTGCACCGTTGAGCCGAATACTCCAACTACGCCCACAAAACTGCCTTTGCCATTGGGTACAGGCATGCCCGCAAAATTCGCGTAGCCGCTGTTCCGCACGGTCACAATATCACCACTACAATTCTGAAGCGTGCGATTCTCCGTGGCCTGCGTAACGGCATTGGAATAGGTGAGTGCAGTATCCTCCGGCACGAACTGCACGTTGTTCAATTGTACCAGCTTGCCCTGCATGGATGAAGTGATGTCCAACGCATTATTCAACTGGCTTATGGTCACCACTTCCGGGGCAATGTTCACTCCGGTGGCTTGCTTCACCACATTGTTGTCCACATCCACGGAATCAAGCTGAAGCAGCCCTTGATAACTGCTAAGCTTCGTGCCTGGCAAGTAGATCCGGATGCTATCACCCTGATACAGGCCACCCGCATTTACAAGGCGCAATACCAACCCGCCGGTTCCATCCTGCACATAGACGTTCTTGTACAGATTGCCGTTCTGTTCGTCGGCTGTGACAACGGCATAAACGCTTTTGTCGGTACTGTCCTGCCACTGGATCGCAACGCCGCCATTGTTGGCGAACATCGTGCGCAGATCGGCGATGGTCATTACACTGCCTGTAGGTATGGTGCGCAGTGGTGGAGAATCGAACTCCTTCTTACAGCCGCTTGCCAAAACGGCCAGCGCCACCAACATGGTAGCATACTTGATCGTCATCCGGGAGAAGTTTCGTATCCACATATTCTTAGAAGCTGTAGGTTACCATCGCGAAGTAGTTCCGCCCGAAGAGATAACTGAATACCGGAGGGAAGCGATCGATATAGGTGCGATCGTAGCGCAATTGCTCAAATCCGCCGATCCGGAATTCCTGGTTGTTGAGCAGATTGCTTACTGTGGCGTTGATGGCCAACCGGTGGCCCTTGATCATCCATGAACGTCCAGCGAACACATCAACGGTCATGTTCGCATCCAGCTTCGTCTGGTCCAGCAACTGTTCAACCTGCGGATCGGTATCAACGAAATTCCCGATCGCTTCGGAAGTTCGCCGATCAGGGTTCGGGTCGAGGTAGATGTCGTCGAAGTAATTCACGTTCGTTCCAATGAACCAGAACTTGGGCGAATTGTACCGCAAGCCCAATGAGGCTGCGGTCTGGGGCATGCCACCCACTTTATAATTCTTCCAGTACACCGTGCGATCCTGTGCGAAGATCTCCGGGCTATTATCCCGGGTGATGGTGGCCTGAGGTCGCGAATCATATCGATAGTCACCGGCGGCATACACGGCGGTAATCGCCCATGTGCTGGTGATGTTCCCCTCGAAGCCGATCTCTGCACCCTGATGTACCTGGTCCACGTTGGTCATGGTGTAATTCACCAGTGTACGGAATTCATCATGGTAGAAGCTGCGTGACCACACCTGGTCCATGATCCTGGTATGATAAAGTGTTGCGCGGCCTTTCAGCCGCGGAAAACGGACTACGTATCCGATGTCCGCGCTGTACGCTGCCTCGTTCGTGAGGTCATTGATCACTTCGCCGCGCGTGCGTGGAGAGATGAAAGCGCTGCGGGAAATGGGCGGACGGGTGAGATAGGCGATATTGGTGGTGACGAAATGCCGTCCCGTGATCTTGTAGGTGGCACCTGCCTTGGCTCCATAATGCAGGAAAGCATGTTTTTCCGATCGGCCGAATGATCCCTCGGGGAATCGGCCATTTCGCATCCGCCCGGTGCGCCAGAATGTGGTGTTGCTCAGATCGAGCCCAACATATACATCCAACTTCTGCCAACGTTTCTCGAACTGGCCGAACAGGTTGATCAGCGTGGTGTTGATGTCGTGATCATAGCCAAAAACGTCTCCCTGCTGCGCGGTCCGGTTCGGCGTATCCAGATCGTTCTGTGCCACCAGGGTATCATTGAAATCCCTTTGGGCGAACTGATCCACATCGAGCCAGAAGTCACCTCCCAGGAGATCATCGATCACTTTGAAATAGTGAGTTCGTTGTCTATGGAAGCTGCCACCATAGGTGATGTGCCGTCCGTTGCTCAACTCTCGGGAGTAGACCGAATTGATCCCGATACGTGTGGGATCGGCACGTTCCTCCTCGAGAATGTATTTGCTCCTATTTCCGGTGATATCACTACCGCTTCCGTTCGCATTCTGTACGGTGAAGAGGTTCTTGCTGTTCGCGAAATACAATTGATCCCAGTTGATCTGGCGCACATTTACATCATTCAACCAGGCGTTCCGTTGATCCTCAGCAGCCGCATGATCCTGTAATGCGTTATAGCTGGGTAGGTATCTGTAGTAGGTCGGGCGAGGGTCCCTCGCATCGTTCCAGTTCAATCTGGTCAGGCCATCCCTTCCGAATGTATAGAAAAGGGAGGTGGCCCAGGTCGCATTCTCGGTAGGCCGAAAGACATGCGTGAGCATGAGCATGGGCTTATGGTCGAAACTGATCCGTGCGTTCCGCTTTTTGCCATCCTGGTAACCCCAGTTCGGATTGTAATAGTTGCTCCCGGCAAGATCATAGACCTCCTGTGGAGCCAACCCTTGCCGGCCCTGTATGATCGGCGCACCGAAACCGGATAAACTGATGCTATGCTGCGCGTTGATCCGTTTCTCGGCCGCCAGGTAATACGCATACGCATCGAACGATGTGCCTTCAACGTATCCCTCTTCCGCCCAGCGCCGGGAGCCCGAAAAGCTGAATGCCCAGCCGTTGGCTTTCATGCCAGTGCTCCCGGTGACCATGATCCGATTGCGGTATGCGCGGTTCGATGAAGCGTAGGATACCCTGATGCCACGTCGCAGAGATGAAGGCCGTATGTCGATATCCGTGAAACCGCCAATACCACCGAAATTGTATCGCGAGGGATTCACACCCGTACGCATCTGCATCGACCTTGTCACATCATTCAAGCCTGCCCAACTGGACCAACCTGCCCAACCGGTCTCCAGATCGTTCACCAGAACACCATGGATACTTACCATCATGTTCTCGCTGTCCAAACCGCGGATCCGGAAACGCGCGGAACCAAAGCTGAAACCGGCGGTGGCAGTGAAGACATCGCGCGATGATTGAAGGATGCCGCTGATATCCTGGCTTCCCAATTCGGAATCAAGATCGTCGGCAGTGATCGTGAAGACCGGGACCTGGGGCTCTTGTAGAAGTGTAGAGTCAGAGACAGTAGGAGCCACGACGGTATCCTGCTGCGCGAAAGAGGGGATCGAAAGCAGGAGAAGTAGTAACAGAAATGTTGATCGCTTTGCGGCTTCAACTACTGCTACCGATAGAGAAATGGAGGAATAGCGCAAAGCGTGAGGAATGATCCGGCTGCCGAGGAATTCACCAAAAGGGCCGTAAATGTAGCTGGATCGCGGGATCTACCGCTAATGTTCCTTTTCCGATCGATTCTCTTCTAGAGTCGTCAGCCATGGATCGGTTTGTCGAGGGCAGCAGGTATTGGTTGGTGCTTATGCTTGAACAGCACCGCGAAAGCGATCGCAATGATCAGGGCATAGATCGAAAAGCTCAGCCAGATGCGGTGCCAATCCATTCCACCTGCAGTCGTAAAATATCGATCGATCACATAACCGCTCACCGTACTTCCGAGGATCGCTCCGAAACCGTTCGTCATCGTCATGAACAGCCCTTGTGCACTTGCGCGGATCTTCGGATCGGCCGAGGTCTCGATGAACAGCGATCCAGAGATATTGAAGAAGTCGAAGGCCATGCCGTAGACGATGCATGAAAGAACGATCATCCAAAGACCGCCTTCGGGATCGCCATATGCAAAGAGCCCGAACCGTAATACCCAGGCCAGCATGCTCATCAGCATCACCTGTTTGATGCCGAACCGTTTCAAGAAAAAGGGTATGGCGAGAATGAACAGCGTTTCCGAGATCTGCGAAATGGACATGATGATCGTTGAGTATCGCACCACGAACGAATCGGCATACTCAGGCACCTTCTCAAAATTCGATAGGAACGCATCCCCGTACATGTTCGTGAGCTGGAGCGCGGCGCCGAGGAACATGGAGAAGATGAAGAACAGGGACATCTTATAGCTCGCGAACAACTTGAACGCATCGAGCCCAAGCGCGTCAGCGATCGAAGAATTCCTTTGTTTTCCGTAACGGCATTTGGGAAGCATGAAGGAATAGATCCCCAGTGCCACTGCAGCGATGGACGCGATGTAGAACATGTTGGCAGAAGCCTTGTTACCCGTAAGGTTGGTGAACCACATCGCGGCGATGAAACCTATCGTACCCCAAACCCGGATCGGTGGGAATACCTTGATCACATCATGCCCATTATTCTTCAGGATATCGTAGGAAACCGTGTTGGAGAGCGAGATCGTCGGCATGTAACAGATCATCGCCGCGAACATCACCCAGAAGAAAAGGGCGGGATCATTCACCTGCGGGAGAAAGGCAAGTGCCACAGCTCCCAGAATATGAAGGATCCCATAAAGTTTCCCCGCGTCGATATACCTGTCCGCGAGAACGCCCGTCAAGGCAGGCATGAAGATGGATGAAAGACCGAGCGTGGAGAAAATGGCACCGAATTCGGCTCCGCTCCATTGTTTGGTTCCGAACCAATAATTACCGATCGTGATCAGCCATGCCCCCCATACAAAGAATTGCATGAAGCTCATGATCGTCAACCTGAGTTTGATTCCCATGTTCTTTTATTCTGACAGGCGATCCACCGGGCTACTGATCTCCGACAAGAAGCCCACGTTCCGGAACCGATCGTGAAGAGGGCCGCGAAGCTATTTCGCGTATTCATGAAATGCCAATTCTGGTAATGGCGATCCTTTGCTAACCCGCCCAACCTTCCCGATCGAGGCTCCGGTACTGGATCGCTTCGGCAAGATGCTCCGTGCGAATATCCGTGCTTCCGGCCATGTCAGCGATCGTGCGCGATACTTTCAAGATCCGATCGTAGGCGCGTGCGCTGAGGCCGAGTCGTTCCATCGCTTTCTCCAAGAGCGCTTTTCCGATCTCATCGATCCGGCAGATCTCCCGCAATTCCTTGCTGCCCATCTGTGCATTGGAATGGATCTTCCGGCCTTTGTACCGATCCTGCTGCACCTTGCGCGCCTTGATCACACGCTCGCGCATCTCCACGCTCTTCTCACTCTCCCTTTCGGCGCTCAATTCACTGAACGGAACCGGGGTCACTTCAATGTGGATATCGATCCGATCGAGCAACGGACCACTGATCTTGTTCAGGTACTTCTGCACCACGCCGGGCGCACAAACACATTCCTTCTCGGGATGATTGTAATAGCCGCATGGACATGGGTTCATCGCGGCGACGAGCATGAAACTCGCCGGATATTCCACCGTGAACTTTGCCCGGCTGATCGTTACCACACGATCTTCCAGAGGTTGGCGAAGAACTTCAAGCACCTGCCTTTTGAATTCTGGAAGTTCATCCAGAAAAAGCACACCATTGTGCGCAAGGCTGATCTCGCCCGGTTGCGGGAACGATCCGCCGCCTACGAGCGCGACATCGCTGATCGTATGGTGCGGCGATCGGTATGGACGAACGCTCAACAAACTATCCTCTTTCTTCAGCTTTCCCGCAACGCTGTGGATCTTCGTTGTCTCCAGCGCTTCATCGATGTGCAGCGGTGGAAGGATCGTGGGAAGGCGTTTCGCCAGCATCGTCTTTCCCGATCCCGGCGGACCGATCAGGATGATGTTATGGCCGCCGGCCGCAGCGATCTCGAACGCTCGTTTGATGTTCTCCTGGCCTTTCACATCGGCGATATCCACCGGATACGTGCGGCTGCTGTTGGCGAATTCCTCCTCGATGTTCACCACCGTGGGCAGCACTTTCGTTCCGCCTTTCAGCAGATCCACAACATCGAGCAGATGCTCCACGCCATAGACCATCAATCCCGTAACGATCGCGGCTTCGCGCGCATTGGCCGCAGGCAGGATCACGCCTTTGTAGCCTTTCGCCTTCGCTTCGATCGCGATCGGTAACGCGCCTTTGATCGGGCGCACGCCACCATCCAACGAAAGCTCGCCCATCACCAGGTGATCGGCCAGCATTTCAGCAGGCACTTGTTCCGTAGCAGCTAAAAGTCCCACGGCCAAAGGCAGATCATAAGCGGTTCCTTCTTTCCTGATATCGGCGGGTGCAAGATTGATCGTCACCCCACGGCCACGTGGGAAATACAGTTTATTGTTGCGCAGCGCGGCATCCATGCGTTGCTGGCTCTCCTTCACCGCACTGTCAGGCAGGCCAACAAGAAAGAAGAATGCGCCGTTCTCAACGTTCACTTCCGCCGTTACGATCGTGGCATTTATGCCGAACACAGCGGCTCCAAAGACCTTTACGAGCATTGCCTAAAACTAATGTTCCGCACGCCGTGGCAGCGCCAGATCGCGTTCGATGTGATCGATGAATGCGTGGATCACCTTGATGTGCACCTCCTGTATCCGATCGGCGTAGCCGTTATGCGGAACGCGAACTTCCACCGTGCAAAGCTCCGCGAGCTTTCCGCCATTCTTCCCTGTGAGTCCGATCACGTGCATTCCTTTCTCACGTGCAGATTCCGCCGCACGCAACACATTTGCACTGTTGCCGCTGGTGCTGATCGCAAGCAACACATCACCTTCGCGCCCGATCGTCTGCACGAAACGGGCGAACACCTGATCGAAGCCGTGATCGTTGCCAACACAGGTTATATGGCTCGGATCGCTGATCGCGATCGCTGCGATCGGCTCGCGATCATCGCGGAAACGTCCGGAAAGTTCCTCGGCGAAATGCATCGCATCGCACATGCTTCCGCCGTTGCCACAGCTTATGATCTTGGCACCCTGCTTCAGGCAATAGCTCATGAAGGCGGCCGCTTGTTCCACCGCAGCGATGTTCTTTAGATCCTTGAGGAAATCCTGAAGCACGCCCGCTGCTTCATTGAAATGCGATAGAATGCGATCGGTGCTCACGCCTCAAAGATGCAACGGATCGGGTTGATCATCCAGATCATTCCGATCCTTCACGATCCACAGGTGCACCTTCCCGGAAAGATCTTGTGAACGGTTTTCGATCGAACCTTCGTGATAGACCGATCCGTAGTCCGAACACCGTGGATCGCTCTCGGTGGTACCGCGTTTCGATCAATGAACTCAAACCATGGCTCACAAATGGATCGATCGTGAATGCAAAGCCATCCGATCCGAAACGGAAACCCAGACCGAACATGATCCGCACATCGATCTTGTTGAAATGATCCGTCGCGATGGCATCAAGATCGGTGCTTGTGCTACCGCCAGCGATCGACCATGACGTGGCGCGGCCGGTGATCCGCTCTGTCACCTTGAAACCGAGTTGCGGTCCGAAACGGACAACCGCTACCGCATTCCGATCCATGCGCACATCGAGGTACGGTGAGAACTGGAGATAGGTTAGATCAAGTCGCTGCGCCGATATGGAATTCGTGTAGCTCATGCCTCCGTTGGACCAATTGCCTGTAAGGTTTGAATTGAAAAGACTTGCATCGAACCCCAGATCGGTGTGCTGCGCGACACGTTCCCGGTAGGACAATGAAACGATCCACGACCGATCCAGATCGTGTATTGTCTCGTACTTGAAAATGTGCCGGAACGTGCCGGCAGAAAGACCGAGATCATATTGCGCCAGCGAGCAGGAAGCAATGATCAAGCATAATATGATCGCAACGTATCGCATGCTTCGATCGGAAAGATAACGCATCCTGCCACTTTGTCACTGCGGCTGGATCCGTACCTTTACAGCCCTTTTCTCCGATCGGCATTGAGCAAACGTGTTTACATAGAGAGCTACGGCTGCCAGATGAACTTCAGCGACAGCGAGATCGTCGCGAGCATTCTGGCGAAGGATGGCTATACCCAGGCGAAGTCTGCCGAAGAAGCCGATCTGGTACTGTTGAATACGTGCAGCATTCGCGAAAAAGCCGAATACACCGTGCTTCAGCGGATCAATGAGATGAACCGGCTGAAGGCCGCGAACAAGAAGTTGAAAGTAGGTGTGCTCGGCTGCATGGCCGAACGCATGCGCGAGGATCTGCTGGAGAAGAAGAAGGTCGTTGATCTGGTGGTCGGCCCCGATGCGTACCGATCACTTCCTGATCTGCTGGAGAAAGTGGGAACCGGGCAGAAAGCGGTGAACGTACTGCTGAGCCGTGAGGAAACGTATGGCGAGATCGAACCCGTTAGGCTTGATAGCGGCGGGGTGACAGCGTTCGTGACCATCATGCGCGGCTGCGACAACATGTGCGCTTTCTGCGTGGTGCCGTTCACTCGCGGAAGAGAACGCAGCCGCGATCCGCAAACGATCGTGAACGAATGCCGGGGGCTGGTGGAGAAAGGCTACCGCGAAGTGACGTTGCTCGGCCAGAACGTTGACAGCTACAAATTGCGATCGGAAGTTGTGAATGGATATGACCTTGTAGATTTCGCCGATCTGCTTTCCATGGTCGCCGAAGCTTGTTCTTCACTGCGGATCCGCTATAGTACGAGCCATCCAAAGGACATGACCGACAAGGTGCTCCAAGTGATGGCGCGCTACCCGAACATCTGCAAATACATCCATCTTCCTGTTCAAAGTGGAAGCAGCGATGTGTTGAATAGGATGAACCGTGGTTACACACGGGAATGGTACCTCGATCGGATCGAGAGTATTCGCAGGATCATGCCCGATTGTGCGATCAGCACCGATATAATCGCCGGTTTCAGTGGTGAAACAGAAGAAGATCATCAGCAAACGTTGAGCTTGATGGAAGAAGTGGTTTTTGATATGGCGTTCATGTTCAAGTACAGCGAACGCCCAAAGACACTGGCCGCGCGCAAGTATGAAGATGATGTTCCCGAGGAAGTGAAAGGCCGCCGCTTGCAACAGATCATCGATCTGCAAAAACGGATGAGCTTCCAGCGGATGAAGAGCTACATCGGCAAGCAGCAACAAGTGCTGATCGAAGGCGTGAGCAAGCGCAGCGACCGGCATATGTACGGCCGTAATTCGCAGAACGCGGTGGTGATCGTTCCACGGGCAATTGATGGAAATGAGATCGTACCGGGAATGATGATCGATGTGATCATTTCCAGCGCCACGGCTGGAAGCCTTCAGGGAGAACCGATCGCGATGGAAGCACCGATCGAAATGAACGGATCGATCCAGTGAGCGGGATGAACGTGCAACCGATCAAACAGCGTTTCGGCATCGTGGGTGGTTCACCGCTGCTCGATCGCGCGGTGGAGATCGCCGCGCAGGTGGCGCCCACGGATCTTTCGGTCTTGATAACCGGCGAAAGCGGTAGTGGAAAGGAAGTGATGCCGCAGATCGTACACGCCTACAGTTCGCGCAAACATGGCCCATATATCGCGGTGAACTGCGGTGCGATCCCCGAAGGCACGATCGATAGCGAGCTTTTCGGGCACGAAAAGGGATCCTTCACCGGTGCGCATGAAGCGCGTAAAGGCTATTTCGAAGTGGCCAATGGCGGAACCATCTTTCTGGATGAAGTGGGTGAACTTCCGCTCACCACACAGGTCCGTCTTCTTCGCGTCCTCGAATCGAAGGAATTCATCCGCGTGGGAAGCAGCCGGCCGCAGAGGACCGATGTGCGCGTGGTGGCCGCCACCAATGTGAACATGCTGCAGGCGATCCAGCGTGGAACTTTCCGGGAGGATCTGTACTACCGGTTGAACACCGTTCCGATCCACGTTCCTTCTCTTCGCGAACGCCGGGAGGATATTTATTTATTGTTCCGCTTTTTTGCGCAGGAGACCGCCTCAAAATACAAGGCGCCACCGCTTTCGCTCACCGATGATGCGCAACAATTGCTTCTGGCTTATCGCTGGCCCGGCAACGTGCGCCAGTTGCGCAACATCGTGGAACAGATGAGCGTGATCGAACAGGTGCGCGAGATCAGCGCAGCGACCTTGCGCAAATACCTCCCGGAAGAGGTTACGGCGATCGTTCCATTGAGCACAGGGAACGGACGGCAGAATTCCAGCGATGGCATCAATGAACGGGAGTTGATCTTCAAGTTCCTGTTCGACATGAAGAACGATCTGAACGCGCTGAAGGAACAGGTGAAAGCGCTCTCCAGCGGCCAGCAGCACATTGGCGGAAGCCCGGCCCAAACGTATCGCGAGGACTATTTCATTCCGCCTTCACAGGGAAGTATGCGCATACACATGCCCGATGAAGTGGATGAGGAAGTGGCGCACACTGAAGTGGAGGAATCATTGAGCCTTGAAGAGAAAGAGAAGGAAATGATCCGCAAGGCGCTGCAAAAACACCGCAACCGCCGCCGCAACGCCGCGCAGGAATTGGGTATTAGCGAGCGCACACTGTACCGCAAGATCAAGGAATACGATATCAAGTGAAGAAACTGCGGTTGCCAGTTCCTGGTTGTCAATGGGCGCGAAAGATGAGATCGTTCCTGCCCCTGTTCCTGCCCTTGCTCCTGATCCTGCCCCTGAGTTCCTGCAAGGTGAATTATTCGTTCACCGGCGGCGATGTGGGCAATGCGAAGACCGTATTCGTGGATCTGTTCCAGGCGCGTGCTCCTTTGGCGACGCCACTGAGCTCGCAGGTATTCACTGAAACGCTTCGCGATCTGTTGCTTGCCCAAACGCCGTTGCGTCTCGATCCGAATGAGGGCGATGTGCATTACAGCGGATCGATAATCGGGTACGATGTGCAGCCGGTGAGCATTCAGGCGAACGAGACCGCTGCGCTCAACCGGCTTACGATCACCGTGAGCATGATCTATGTGAACAACACCGATCCGAAGAAGAACGCCGAGGCTACTTTTTCAAGGTTCGCGGATTATTCAAGCAGCCAGGACCTGATGCAGGTGGAAGAATCATTGGTGCAGGAGATCAGCCGTCAGATCGCGCAGGATATCTTCGATCGCACATTGGGCAATTGGTAACACTGGAACGTAGTGGATCGGGAACGACTATCACGCCTGCTCGAAGAGCCCGGAAAAGTGGCCCGTGAGGATCTCGCCGATCTGAAGGCGCTCACCGAGCAGTTCCCCTGGTTCAGCGGAGCCCATTTGTTGCGGGCGATCGGTGAGCGCAGGAGTGGCGATGTGATGGCCGATGAAACCCTGAAGGTGAGCGCGGCCCATGTGCCTTCACGGGCCGTCCTGTTCGATCTGCGGGACATCACCCTGGAGCAGGCGGCGAACCAGTTGAAACTGGTTCGCACGGAGTTTCCCCAGGAAGGAGAAGAACAGGCAGGGACGGAGGGTTCGACCGCGCCACTATCAACCCCAATGGATGCCGGGGTTCCGATGCCCGAAGAGGATCATGCGACATCCATTCGAGCGGAAGAAGAAAACGATCCGATCGCTTCAATGGGCGTGGAGCAGCAGGCGGAGATCGAAAAGCCGATCGCTGGAACGGTCGGGGAGATCGGCCCGCCATTGATCTCGGAAAAGGAGGAAGAAGAGATGCCTTCTGCTGAAGAGATCGGTACCGATCCATCCGAAGAGAAGGATCAGGTTCGCGAGGCGCTCGATCGGCAGATCCTGGAAGCCGCCCTGGCCAGCGCTTATGATCTTACCTGGCAGGAAGAGATCCGCACACCGATCGTTCCGCCGAAGAAGGAGCCGCGCGCTTCGCTTTCAGCACACCTTTCCACAGAGCGGATCGATCGACCGATCGAGGCATCGCAAGAACCGATCATCGAACCGACCATCCCGGCCAATGCCGATCCAAAGCCCGCACTCACGGTCCGATCGAAATTGAAGTTCACCGATTGGATCACGATGGGCAACGACACGACGGATCAAGTTGGATCGGATCGATCTGAGGAAAGAACGATCGTTCAACATGGATCCAAGGCGGAGGGATCCGATCCGATCAATGCGAAGCCGATCGATCCCGTTGATCCGGCCACGCTGATCGACCGGTTCATCGAGCACGAGACACCACCGCCTTCACGCAAGGCGGAATTCTTCACTCCACAGCAAGCAGCGAAGAAAAGCCTGGACGATACGGCGGGACTTGTGAGCGAAACCCTGGCGAAGATCTACGAAAAGCAGGGCAACTTCCAGAAAGCGATCGATGCGTACCGGAAACTGGCGTTGAAATACCCGGAGAAAAGCGCTTACTTTGCCGCCCTTTCCAAAACTTTGGAGGGAAAATTGAACTCCTGATCCCATGGTAGCCATTTCGATCATCATCCTCATCATCTGCGCACTGCTGGCCCTTGTGGTGCTCGCCCAGAACCCGAAAGGCGGCGGATTGGCGGCCGGTTTCACCGGTGCGCAGCAGATCGGCGGGGTACAGCGCACCACCGATTTCCTGGAGAAAAGCACCTGGACGCTCGCTTCGGCCTTGATGGTACTTTGCCTGGTATCCGCTGGTCTTCAAGGGAACAATACAGGCATCATCATGGATGAGTTCGATGCCGATACGGAACTTCCAGCAACGGATGCGGCGATCACCCAACCGGACGCACCATCGGAAAGTACGGGCGAACAGCCCGCCGGATCAGCCGATCCGACCACCCAGCCTTAGGTTCTGGCTTGTCAGCTTGTCAGCGGAAAGTCTGACGATCGGCAAGAGGTTATCAACACTTCGGAAGTCTTGGCAGCATGATCGGTCCATTGCGACCGATGGCACATCTGTTGACAGGCGCGTGCCGACGATTGACACCGTCATAAAAATTATAACGGCGATGAGCGTCTTAACCAAAGAACCGATCAAAAAGAACGTCATGGCGACGAAAGTGAAACCGTTGGCGGACCGTGTGCTTGTAGAAGCAGCACCCGCTGAAGAGACCACCAAGGGTGGCATCATCATCCCCGATACGGCTAAAGAGAAGCCACAGCGCGGAAAAGTAATTGCTGTTGGTTCCGGCCGTGTTGCCGACGACGGAAAAGTAACTCCGCTGAGCGTGAAGGTCGGCGACGAAGTGCTTTACGGCAAATACAGCGGCACCGAGCTGAGCCTCGAAGGCAGTGATTACCTGATCATGCGCGAAAGCGACATCTACGCCGTATTGAACTGATACGATCCCTCGTTCACCCCAAAAAGAAAAGTTAGAAAATGGCATCCAAGAACATCCAGTTCAATCTCGACGCCCGCGATCGCCTCAAGCGTGGTGTTGACAGTTTGGCCAATGCAGTAAAGGTGACACTCGGTCCGAAAGGCCGCAACGTGATCATCGACAAGAAGTTCGGCGCACCCACAGTAACCAAGGACGGTGTTACCGTTGCGAAGGAGATCACCCTGAAGGACGCTGTGGAGAACATGGGCGCCCAAATGGTGAAGGAAGTGGCCAGCAAGACCGCCGATATCGCCGGTGATGGCACCACCACCGCAACCGTTCTCGCACAAGCGATCGTTACCGCTGGCTTGAAGAACGTCGCAGCGGGAGCGAACCCAATGGACTTGAAGCGCGGGATCGACAAAGCTGTCACCGCCGTAGTGGAAGAGCTCAAGAAAATGAGCAAGACCGTAGGCGAGGATAATGCGAAGATCAAGCAGGTCGCTTCGATCAGCGCCAATAACGACGAAACGATCGGTGCGCTGATCGCCGAAGCGATGGCGAAAGTGAAAAAGGAAGGCGTGATCACCGTGGAAGAAGCGAAAGGCACCGAGACCACTGTTGAAGTGGTGGAAGGCATGCAGTTCGATCGCGGTTACCTCAGCCCATACTTCGTGACCAATCCGGAAAAGATGGAGGCTGAATTGGAGAACGCCTACATCCTGATCTACGACAAGAAGATCAGCAACATGAAGGAGCTTCTCCCGATCCTGGAGAAGAGCGCACAGACCGGCCGTCCGCTGCTGATCATCAGCGAAGATGTTGATGGCGAAGCACTCGCGACGCTCGTAGTGAACAAGATCCGCGGCGCCCTGAAAGTGGCTGCTGTGAAGGCTCCTGGTTTCGGCGATCGCCGCAAGGCCATGTTGGAGGATATCGCGGTTCTCACCGGCGGCATCGTGATCAGCGAAGAGCGCGGTTACAAGCTTGAGAACGCCGATCTCACCTACCTCGGCCGTGCTGAAAAGATCAGCATCGACAAGGACAACACCACGATCGTGAACGGTGCGGGCAAGAAAGAGGACATCACCGCACGCGTGAACCAGATCAAGGCTCAGATCGAGACCACCACGAGCGACTATGACAAAGAGAAGCTCCAGGAACGTCTCGCGAAGCTCGCCGGAGGTGTTGCAGTGCTCTACATCGGTGCTGCCACCGAAGTGGAGATGAAAGAGAAGAAGGACCGAGTGGACGATGCGCTCCATGCGACACGCGCTGCCGTTGAAGAAGGTATCGTACCTGGCGGTGGTGTGGCCTACATCCGCGCACAGAAGGCACTCGAGAAGTTCGAGGGCATCAATGCCGATGAGACCACCGGTGTGGCGATCGTACGCCGTGCGCTTGAAGAGCCGCTGCGCCAGATCGTGCAGAACGCCGGTCTCGAAGGAAGCATCGTAGTTCAAAAAGTACGCGATGGCAAGGCTGACTACGGTTTCAACGCCCGTACCGAGGAGTATGAGAACCTGCTCGGCGCCGGTGTGATCGACCCC
This sequence comes from Bacteroidota bacterium, assembly GCA_023418095.1. GTDB lineage: Bacteria > Bacteroidota > Bacteroidia > Flavobacteriales_F > PHOS-HE28 > PHOS-HE28. The sequence continues at coordinate 32,093 of JAEZDL010000045.1, read as the reverse complement.
ACCAAGGTTACACGCGTGGCCCTGGAGAACGCCGCATCGATCGCAAGCATGCTGCTCACCACCGAGTGCGTGATCAGCGATGAAGCAGAGGAAAAAGCACCCGCAATGCCAGGTGGCATGGGCGGCGGAATGGACATGATGTAGGATCCGTCCATTGAATGATCAAAGCCCCGCGGCCGAACGCCGCGGGGCTTTTTTTATTCGATCGGATTTAGACTTCCGAATTCCTGGATAGATTTGAATGAGCGCAATGGCAATGGACGTCGTCATCCGGAATCCTTTTGAACCGACGTCGATCGGCGGATTGGGAAACCGGCCGGTATTTTTTGAGAATCTGGATGGCTTGCGTGCACTATGTTTCTTGGTCGTATTCTTTTATCATGGTTTCTATACGGAATTTGACCGGCTGAGCAATTCGCCGATCTATCAATTCATCAAATTCGACATTTTTGGGAACGGCAATCTCGGTGTCAATTTCTTCTTTGTACTCAGCGGGTTCTTGATCACCTTTCTATTGATCAAGGAACGTGAGGAACATGGAAGTATACGCATCGCGCACTTCTGGTTCCGCCGGATACTGCGCATCTGGCCTCTTTTCTTCTGCTGCGTGATCTTCGGTTTCATCGCCTTCCCCATGTTGAAGAGGATGATGGGTTCGGCCTCGGTAGAAACGGCCGATCCACTTTATTATATAACGTTCCTCAACAATTTCGATATGCTGTACAACGGAATGCCCGATGCTTCGGTCCTGGCCGTTCTTTGGAGCATTGCGGTCGAGGAGCAGTTCTACTTGATCTGGCCAGTTGCACTGTCAGTGGTTCCCATCAGGTTCTATCCTTATTTTTTCGGATCGGTCATTGCCGGAACATTGATCTTCAGAAGTATTCATCTGAATTCACCAGAAAGCGGACACATTTTCGAGATCCATACCTTGTCATGTATTGGTGACATGACGATCGGCGCGTGGGGTGCTTACCTTGCATTGAAGGGAAAAGCGGTACAATGGTTCCGCCAATTGCCAAGGGCATCAATTCTCATGGTGTATTTACTTTTTATTTTGATCTTCTTCTTCCGGGATGAGATCCTCTTTGAGAATTCTTTTTTGCGTGTTGTAGAGCGATCCTTCATCGCCGTTGTCATTCTTTGCATCATTCTCGAGCAGAACTATTCCGATCGATCAATATTCAAGCTGGTCCGTTCAAGAACGTTATCGGGACTGGGAAGGATAAGTTATGGACTATACTGTCTGCATTTCGTAGGAATATTGATAACATTGACCCTGACGAAGATCCTTGGTTGGAATGAGGATCTCTGGCAGGTGATGATCCTGGAAACTGCATTGGCGCTTGCATTGACCATCGTTCTGGCGCAGATCTCACATCGTGTCCTGGAAAGGCCTTTCCTCAAATTGAAATCGAGATATGCGATCATCCGATCCGGGGCAGATCACGGCGTTGCTGTTCCTGGACCGGAAAAATTTGGTCAGGAAAGCCCAATGGACCAGATCATGGTGAGAGAGCGATCAACTTCCATTAATTCTGGTTGAATTTCGCATGATGTCGACCCCATCGATGTTCACCATTAAGCGATGGCTTTCCTGGGCGGTCGGGTGTAACGGGATCATCATATCCGAATTCTGGATCATTCAGGAAGTGGTATCGATGAGCTTATTATCGCCCTGGGTCATGAGTAGAAGGGCCATTGAAGTTCCATGGATGGTACCAAGTTGGGCTAGCGCCTGCAACATTGATCTTTGTTCCGCTCCGATCGAACCTGTACAGATCTGGAGGGTACTGGTTACCAGAAGATGCGATCCATCATGTACCCCAACCTGAATAAAATGGCGATCCTTGTGATCGCACTTTTCTCTCTTTCACCGCTCCGTGCCAACGAGAAGGATGTCACCAGCAAGATCAGTGAAGCCAAAGTATTCTTGAGCGGCGCGCAGATCTCGCGATCGGCCTCGAGTACACTTGCCGCTGGATCGAACCTGATCGTTTTCACGGGCCTGCCGCAGGACCTCGATCCGCAAAGTGTGCAGATCACGGGCAAGGGTGGTTATACGATCATGAGCGTGGAGCACCGCATCGATCACCTTACCGAAAGCCCGAAGAAGAAGGAGATCGAAAGCCTGGAAGAGCAGATCAAGAAGTTGCAACGTGAACTGGACCTGGAACGCGCCACGCAACAGGTGTGGGAGCAGGAAGAACAGTTGTTGTTGAAGAACACATCGATCTCGGGCCAGCAGAATGGCGTTACCGCGGCGCAGCTTCAAGCGGTGAACGATTATGTACGCGAACGCTTGAAAGTGGTGAAGGCCGGCTGGATCGCACAGCAGGCGAAGATCGTGGAGTTGAACAAGGAACTCGAGAAGCTGCGCCAGCAGATGCAGCAATTCCAGAGCGAAGCACCAAGGCCAACAAGTGAGATCGTGGTCGAGATATCCGCGCCGGCAGAAATGAACGCGACATTCACCATAACCTATTTCGTTCACAACGCAGGTTGGTCACCTGCGTACGATCTGCGCGCGAAGAACACCAGCGATCCGATCGAGTTGCTGATGAAGGCACAAGTGGTGAACAACACCGGTGAGGATTGGAGCAAGGTGAAAATGAGCCTTAGCAGTGGCAACCCTACACTTGGCGGGACCATGCCGCAACTCCAGGCGTGGTATCTGCAGCCGATGCATCGCTTAGTACCAATGCAAAGTGCGACGCGGAAGCGCCCCCAAGCGGATGCAGCTGCCGCAGCGCCGGCCTACGACATGGCGGAAAGCATGAAGTATGAGGATCGGGAAGCAGAGGTGACAGTTGGGAATTCCGTGGCTTACCGGACCACTACAATGGAATTCGTGATCGACATGCCGTTCAGCGTGCCCAGCGATGGCCGTCCGCACATGATCGGCGTGAAGAGCCACACGGTGCCCGCGACCTACCAGCATTACGTTACTCCGAAGCTCGATCGCGATGCGTTCCTTTATGCGCGAACAACAGGTTGGGAAGATCTCGATCTGCTCCCGGGCACGGCGAACATCTTCTTCGAAGGGACTTTTGTCGGTGAAACGCATCTGCAACTGGATGTGCCGAAGGATACGCTTGAGATCTCACTCGGCCGTGATAAGGGCATCACCGTGGATCGCGTGAAGCGCAAGATGACCAACGACAAGGCGATCGTGGGAAGCAAGCGCACAGTGAACATCGGCTGGGATATCACGGTGCGCAACACCAAGAGCACACCGATCGAGATCGAAGTGTGCGATCAGTATCCGCTAAGTCCGCAGAGCGAGATCGAAGTGAAGCTGGAGGAAAAAGGCGACGCGATCGTGGACGAGCAGACCGGCACCTTGAAATGGAAGTTCAAGCTCGATCCGAAGGGATCGAAGAAGCTCGGTTATGCGTACTCGGTGAAATACCCGAAGGATCTGCCGGTGGTTGTGGAGTGAAAAGGATCGGGCGGCCGGTTCGATCATTCGATCGCACCGGACCGCTCGTCATGCTGTCAGCGGATCAAGCGCGTGTGATGCGCACGACCATTGATGATCGCTTCGACGTGATAGATGCCAGGAACGATCGATGGCATTGCGATCGAAGTGATCCCTGCGGATCGGATCGACCGATCCATTACAGTCTTTCCATGAAGATCCAGCAGACGAACTTGTGAGACCTCCTCACTATCAGTATCAATCACAAGATCTCCGTTTCCATTGAACCACGCGTGCAGGCGCTGTTCTTCCTGTTCACGCAGATGTGTGGTGAACCCTCCAACGCTGCGGAAACTGCCTGCTTTAAGAAAGACGGCAGAATTCCAGGCAAAATCCGAAGCATCCGCGACCGCTAACTTGATGTGGTAGGTTTCACCCGGAACGAGAACATGCTTTGCCTGGAGCAGAACCGTCATACCGTTGAACCATAGGACTGATAAAGTGGTGTCCTCAACGAAGTAGATACTATTTGCCTGCCAGTTCGGATCGGCCAGGTAACAATATGTACTATCGTAATTTTCTGCAATTCCGGAATTGATCGTATTGATCGAGATGGGTACCTGTGTATTCGGGACCAAGGCAATGTTCACAGCGTTGTTTTGGAACGGTCCACTGATCCCAGGACCGCTCAGAAAAAAGCCGAATACATCGTTGAAATATGAACAGGTGAAGTTTGCATATTCCGTGCTGCCGAATACAAACTCAAAGATCATTGTATCCTCTTCGGGCACAAAGTCGAACTCAAGGGCCATAACGTCGTTCACTGATGTAGCATTCGATAGTTGAAGCAGATCGGGATCATTGCTATAGCCCGATCCAAAGCCTCCTGTGGGATGGATCGAAGAATTGGAAAGAATGATCCCAACTGGCGGGATCGGTAGATCACCTTCGTACGTATAGCTGCCCATGCTTGTGCTCATGGTCGTGTCCGGCAGCCCATTGATCGTCACATTGCTGATCGAAACACCAGTGCCTTGGAAGATCTCCTGCACAAGTTGATCCGCCGTGAGCTGATCATTGGCGGTGTATTGGGCCGAAACGGAACAGATCCCGATCGTAAAAATTGCTGCGAAAAGATGTTTGATCATGGTAATCACACCATTGGAGAAACATATTACTATTTGCTTCCGGAAGGTTGCGTGAGCGATAGAAGTGGAAAGCCCGCAAGTGAGGCTTTTGCGAGTGCGGACTTGGAACGGATAGCGCGACCGCGGCTGCATTTGAGCCGCGGGCACGCCCAAAAGACCGATCAAGCCATACCGACCTTGCGCAGATGCACAAGGTGCGACCACAGCGCGCTGCGCAGCGTAGGGAATTCGCGGTATTGGATGCCGAACTCGTCGCACACCTTGCGCAGGCGCTTGCTGAGCTCCGGATAGTGCACGTGGCTGATGCGTGGGAAAAGGTGATGCTCGATCTGGAAATTCAAGCCGCCGAAAAGCCAGTTCCACACCTTGTTGTTTGTGGCGAAATTGGCCGTGGTGCAAACCTGGTGAACAGCCCATTCGGCCTGCACGTTCTTGCCGCTGCTGGTGGTGACGAATTCGCTGTGCTCCACCACATGCGCCAATTGGAATACCACTGAGATCACCACGCCGGCAACGAATACCATTACGCCATAACCGATCAGCGTTTCGACCACACCGACCATGAACATCGGCAGCACGATGAACACACCTACATAGAAGAGCTTCGATCCCCAGAACAGGATGTGCTCCTTCATGTTCATGGGTTTCATCGGCGTTTCATCGGCGATCTTGCCGGTGAAGTATTTGCGCAGATCGTTGTAGAAGATCCAGAACAGATAGGTGAGCCCATAAAGCAACAGGCCGTAGATGTGCTGGAATCGATGGAACCAGCGGCGCTTCTGGCCTTCGTGCACGCGGATCCACGGCTTGATATCGATGTCATCATCGATCCCCTCCACATTGGTGAACGTGTGATGATTGACGTTGTGCTTCAGCTTCCATAGATAGACGTTGCCGCCGAGGAAATTGAGGGAATGCGCCATGGTCTCGTTCACCCATTTGCGGCGGCTGTAGCTGCCGTGCGCCCCATCGTGCATCACGTTGAAACCGATCGAGGCGATCACAAGTCCCATCACCGAGCACAGCAGCAATGAAAGCCAAGCGGCCACCGGGGTGAAGAACACGAGGACCACATAAAGTGCAAAGAGCGAAGAGAGCAGGATGGCCGTTTTGGTGTACAACCGGCCATCGCCGGTCTTGCGCAAATTGTTCTCCTTGAAATAGGCTTCTGTGGTCTCGCGAAGGCGTTGGAAAAATGCGGTGGCGTTCTTGATCGTACGTTCCTGAGACATCGAAATACTACAGCGTTTGAGCCCCACAAAGGTAGTTGCATGATCGCCGCAGGAATGTCACGCCAATGCGTTATTCCTCACGATCTTTGTTAGCAGATGCGCTGGCCGGCTATCCTCATACTCCTGTTCCGATCGCACGATCCCGTATTGGCACAGGAGTCTTTGAGCGGGGCGATCGATTATCCGCAGCTTGGGATCTCGTTCACCGTGCCTGCGGATTGGACCGCCAATGAAAATGAAGGAATGGTCTATCTCGGATCGGAGAAGGTGCCGGGTTTGATCCTGATGACGATCCATGAGCTGCGCACGATGGATGAATTGAAAGCTTCTCTTGATGCGGGTTTTTCGGAGGATGGGATCAAGCTTTTTCCGCGCGGAACTGCGGTAGTGCTTCGCCCGGATGTTGCCACCATGGATTATGATGGAAAGATCGAAGGTGAAGAGGCAGCAGGGCTTGGGATCGGAATGCTCAATCCGCACGGCAATGGTGTTTCCATCGTGGCACTTTCATTGAACAGGACAGATCACGGACCTGCACGATCGGCGGTGATGGCCTTGATGGAAAGCGTGCGGTTCAGGAAGGTGGAATACACCGGTCCTTCGACGGAACATTGGCGGCGGCATCTCACCAACACACGGCTTACGCGGATCGAAAGCTATTCTTCGCCAGGTGCCACGGAAGGCACGATCGGCGGTGGTTACAGCAGCGAAGTGCGCATAGACCTATGCGCGGAGGGTTTCACATTGAACGGAAGCAGCCTTGTGTCCGCAGGCGGCGCGGATGTTGCGGGAAGTTCCGGTGGAAGCACTTCGAGCGAAGGGAGGTGGGATGTGGTGGCTGCGCCGAACGGATCACCGCTGCTACAGCTGGATCACACGAATGGTGCGCGAAGCGAATTCAAGCTTGATGAGGATGAAGGCAAGGTCTACTTGAACGGCGAACGTTGGTACCGGACCTGGGAAGGAGAGCATGCGCCCGATTGCGGGTCGAAATAGCGACTTGTTCGCCGCTCATTGATCCACTTCAGCCGTTCGGCCTTTTGCGTGCAGGCCGATCGAAAGGTGCGATAGATTTGGGAAAATGCCCGGGCGCTGTCCATACTGTGAGAGCAGCCGATCGCTGTTGATCGGCAACGTGTTCTGCTCGCGCCACCATGCGGACATGGGCAGCATGGAGAACGGCACGCTCTTCATCAGAACGGAAAAGCTCGAGGAGACCGCCGACCATATTTCCCGGCTCTCGATCCGCATGATCCTCGGCGGCGAACAATGGTACAAGGTCGGCGGTGTGGATCGCCGGTTGAACAAGGATAATTTTCTGGTGATCGATCAGGGGCAGCATTACCGCACAGCGTTCACCAGTAACACGGATCAGGCGATCGAAATGGCGGTGGTCGCCTTCAAGCCCGGCATGGCCGAAGAGGTCTGGCGCGCACTTTCCCATCCCACCGGAACACTGCTCGATGATCCGTACAGGCCGGTGGATCGGATCGGTTTCATTGAGCACACACATCGCATGGACCACCTGGTCCGATCCAGCTTCCTTCGTTTACAGGAGATGGTGAATTCCGGTGGGAACGCCGATCGGAATGAAGCATCGCTCTTGCACGACAGGTTGATGGAACACCTGATCTCCATACAGAAGGGCATCATCGTGAAGAGCGATCGCATCGGTGCCATGCGCCGATCCACACGCCTTGAGATCTGGAAAAGGTTGAATCGCGCACGCGACCTTATGGAAGCATGCTACGATAGGCCGCTTCCGATCGCGGAACTCGCCTATACGGCATGCCTTTCCGAACATCATTTCAAGCGGCTCTTCAAACAGGCTTTCGGTATGCCGCCGCACAAATACCTTATCGCGATCCGCATGCGCAATGCGAGCAAGCTGGTGCGGCAGGGCCTGCCCGTTTCCTCGATCCACGACCAGGTCGGCTACGTGGATGCGAGCGCTTTCACCCGGGCATACCGCAATTTCCATGGAACAACGCCCGGGAAACATCCGATCGCGGATTAGCACGTTCTGCACATCGATCACTGATCCATCGATCCAAATTTGCAACATGCTGCAACGCATCCTGATCCTATTACTTCCTTTCACATTTCCATTGATCACGATCGCACAGGAACTTCCGCGCCGTGCATTCCTCGGGATCAGGATGGAAGCGCTCACCGATGATGTGCGCCGGATCACGGGGATCGGCGAATTGCGTGGTGTGCTGGTCGCCGAAGTGATCCCGAATTCAACCGCAGCTGAAGCGGGTTGGAAGAAAGGCGACGTGCTGTTGCAGATCGGTGAGAACAAGGTGGGCACGATCGATGAAGTGCTCGCTTCACTCGCGCAATTCCAGAGCGGTGATCAATTCAATTACGGGCTTCATCGTGAAGGAAAGGAAGTGAAGGGAAAGGCGAAATTGAAAGGTTGGGCGCACGAATCATATCCCGATCTGGAGATGGAATATTCATCATTCCGATCGCCGATCGGCATTCAGCGGTCCATCATTTCAAAAGGAAAGAAGTTCAAGGAAGGAAAACTTCCTGCGATCGTATTCATCGGTGGATTGGGTTGCTATTCGCTCGATACACCACAGGATACGGCGCGAAGCGAAACGCAATTGCTGAACATGCTCGCACGAAACGGCTACCTCGCGGTTCGTGCGGAAAAACCCGGCATCGGCGATGGCGCGAGGACCAGCAAAGCGTGCGACGAAGTGAGCATTTCCGAGGAAGTCGCCAGCTATGTGCAATTGATCAAGGATCTGAAGAAAAGACCTGATGTTGACAGCACCGACATCACCATTTTCGGTCACAGCATGGGCGGGTTGATGGCACCGATGATCGCGCAACACACACAGGTGCAGAAACTGATCGCGTACGGAACCTTCGGAAGTTCGTTATTGGAATATCTCCCGAAAACGCGGAGAACGATCGGCGAGGCCTATGGCTGGGACCTCGATTCCACCGAGAAGTACATCAACGATTTCAACGAATGTGCGACGTGGTATTTCGCCGATCGGATGACGACGGATGAAGTGGCGAAGAAGAAGCCGGTCTGCGCCGAGATGATGGGCGTTTTCGATCTGCGTTCACGCGCCTACATGGATGAATTGTATCAAGCGAACGTGGCCGGCCTTTGGCGGCATTTCAATGGAAAAGCGCTCTTCCTGTATGGCGAAAGTGACTACATCGCTTCGCGCGAGGACCATCAGATCCTGCAGCAGGTGATGGATCGATATCATCCGGGGAATGGATCTTTGAAGATGGTTCCGGCCACGGATCACGGCATGAACTCGGCGGCGGACTTCAAAGCTGCGGCGACCTCGCCAGGCGAATACAACCCGCAGGTGGGCAAGATCATTCAGGAATGGATGCGCAGCATCAGTTGATCGGCTGGTGGCGATCGGCGCTGCTTTCGATCGCCGTTGCCGGTATCGGAACCTTCTTCTGGCAGGCCAGGCCGGCTTCTGCATCATTCAAGGAATTCGTGGCCGGATTCACTTCAGGATATGTTGCGCTGAACGCCGATCCGCGCGTACTTGAGATCCGCGACAGATTGCAGGAAGTGCCCGATGATGCAGCGTTGGCCGATCAGAAGAAATTCTTCACGGAACAAGCCGCACAGCTCAAGGAATTCGATCGTTTCAGACTTGCTGAAGATGAAAATGAACAAGCTCAGCTGATCGCATATCTGATCGAACGGCATCTCGAGCGGATCGAACTCGAAATGGAATGGGACAGGGCTGGACGGAAAATGCCAGCGCGCGGAATGGATGGTCTGCCGCAGCAGAAGCGTTGGTACGCGTGGCTTGTGAAGCGATACACGAGCGTCGCTATTTCACCGGAAGAAGTGAAAGCACTGGGCGAACGGGAGATCGCGCGTTGTAAAAAGGAGATCGCAGCGATCGGAGCGATCACGACGGATGGATCGAACATCACCGATAAGGAGGAACTGATCCGCGAATTTTCAAGGATCGACAGCATCACACGATCAAGACTTCAGCAATTCACCGGGGAATTTGATGTGCCGCCGGTGCATGCGATGGAATGGCCTGGCGCCGATCGGAACACGCCACCGGGCATCTATCTGCCGCGCGAGTACAATCCCTACAACGCCGATGTTTTCCAGTTCAATTTCCATGATCGCAAATTCGCTCGGCGAGATCTTGCTTGGATCTACCTGCACGAAGCGATCCCCGGTCATCATCTTCAATTCAGCGTAAGGCGCACCCTGGATCTCGATCCTTTGCAAGAAGAACTTTTCGAGCCGGGAGATCATGAAGGCTGGGCCTGTTACGTGGAATATCACGGCGATCTGTTCGGGTTGTACTATGATCCGTTGCAGCGGCTCGGAAAATGGGAATGGGACCTGGTGCGATCGGCGCGGCTGGTGCTCGATGTGGGGATCCATTACGAAGGTTGGTCGCGTGAGCAGGCGCTCGAATTCTGGAAGGCTACCATTGAAGGAAAGGACGATATCGCAGAGCGTGAAGTGGATCGCGTAACCGCGATGCCCGGACAGGTCCTGAGCTACAAGGTCGGCGCCGATCGGATCGAAAAGATGGCGGATCGGATCATGAAGGAAGATCCGCAGATGGATCGAAATGCATTCCATCGCGCGTACCTCGAAGCCGGAACACTTCCGCTGGATCTGAAAGAGGACAGGATCCGTCGCAACGCTTTGCGCTGATCGGCATAGTATCCACCCTTCATCACACGTTCCGTCGAAGTGAAGCAACGATCGGATCATCCCAATGCGTCTTGCGATCGAAATGGCGCCCATTCTCAGGAAGATCATTCTGTTCAATTCGATCGCGATCCTCGCTCAAGTGAATGCACAGAACTTCGTGCAGAACGGCGATCTCGAAGAGTTCACGGCGTGCCCTGATTATGTGAGCCAGATCGATCGCGCGACCGGCTGGGCGCGGCCTACCGAAGGCACGAGCGACTATTTCAACGCGTGCCTCGGCGTGCCGTTCAGCATGAGCGTTCCCGACAACCAGTTCGGTGATCAGACCGCACATTCCGGCAATGGATACGCAGGTTTCTATTGCTTCTCCGATATGGCCGTGTTCGATGATCCCGATCCATACCGGGAATATGTGACGCATGCATTATCCGAACCATTGGTGGTGGGCGAGACCTATTCGATCGAGTTCTTCATCAGCCTTGCCGATGTTTCAAAATTTGGAGTGAAGCACATCGGCGCGTTGCTTTCCGTGGACCAACCGTATCGCAATGATGACCATGTGATCGAAGCCACGCCGCAGATCACTTCGAACGGGATCGATTGGTTGAACGACAAGGATGGCTGGACCAGGATCTCCGGTTGTATCGTTGCGGATTCGGCATACAGTTACATCACGATCGGCAGTTTTGCCACGAGCGCCGAAACTGAGGTCATAGAGACGGAGACGGAATTCCCGCTGGTGTTCTTCAGCTATTATTTTGTTGATGATGTGAGCGTGATCGCGATCCCTTCGCCAGATCTTGGACCGGATCTGTCTGCCTGTGGCGAGGCAGCGATCAGCGTACAAGAACCGATCGAAGGTGTGACGTATGAATGGAACACTGGTGGAACGGGAATTTCAATTGAAGTGGATTCCACCGGAACATATCATGTGCTCGCTGAATTGGATGGTTGCATCACCAGCGATACGATCCATGTTGAGATCATGTCGCCGATCGCGATCGAAGTTCCTGCTGATACGATCCACGACTTTTGTGCGGATCCACAGCTTCAACTTGAATTGACCGATCTTCCAACAGGTGCGGCTGTTCAATGGGATCATGGCGCAATGGGATCGGCATTGATCACCGATCATCCGGGAACTTTCTCCTTCACTGTAACGGCCCCGGATCACTGTCCATTCGCCGGAAGCGTTACGATCGATGACAGTTGCGAGCATCCTGTCTTCATTCCGAATTGCTTCACTCCGAACGGTGATGGCATCAATGATCGGTTCGCGCCGGTATTCGATCCGTGGACTACGCGTTTGCGCTATTCGATCCATGATCGTTGGGGAAGCGAGATCTTCAGCAGTGAAGGCGATCCGTGGAGCGGTGATGATCTTCCGATCGGAGTTTACGAGTTGACGTACTTGACGGAACATATTCCTTCAGGCCGTAGATCGAAAGGAGTTGGACACATCACGTTGCTGCGGTGATCAGTTCGCGAACTCGAAGCGCGTCACCAGGAATTGGAACGGCAGATCCGGTTCCACATTTCCACCGATCGCGGTCGTGGATCGAAGCAGTACAGTGGTCTGGAAAAGCCGGAGAAGACGCAGATCGAACATCAACTCACCGCCAACGAATGCATACCGATCGGTACGATCGGCGACCTTCGCTTCAGCGTTCCCAACGAACGCGTTGAGCCTGACGCGTTGCAAGATGACGATCGGTCCGGCGGAAAGATCAGGATACAACAATGGCAATTCGTAGTTGATGGTGCCGAACGCGATCATTCCGTATGGGCGCGGTGAAAGTCCGTGTGGCATCTGCCTGTCATCCACATAACGGTAATTATCGATCACATTCTCCTCCCGCCACGCGCCTTGTAGATCGAACGAATGTGTGCGCCTGATCCCGGGAAAGAACAAGCCCACCGACACCGATCGTCGTAGTGCTTGTTCGTTGAATGAACTTCGCCATTGAGCGGTGATCTGCTGTCCCCATCGCGGCTTCACGTGTCTGCGTGCCTGCGGCTGAAGCCGCGAGAAGGAAAGGTCTGCCCGCCAGCCGCTGAAGTTCTCCGTGGCGATCGTGAGGTTCTCATCCAGCGTATCCTTCCGGGCCAGATCGAAGAATTCATAGCGCCCGCCGATCGAGAACCGCGTGGCATGCGATCCCTGTGTAAGGTTGAACGGGAATGAAAGCCCGGCGCTGACCATGTTCTCTGTCCACACCGTTCGTTCCTCGCGCAGAACAGTATCGCTTACCATGATACGTGAGATCCGGCGGCCACCGTTCACGAATTCCAGATCGATCAATGGATAGATCCCAGCGTAGGTGATCCGCGCCGAATAACGCATCCTTTCCTCGTTGGTGTTATATGCCACGCCGATCGTGCCGCGCAGTGTGCTCATCACGTTCTGCGTGTATAATTCAAGTCCGTATTCCGGCGGGTTCGGTGTTGGGAACCAACCGTAGAGTTTCAGCATTCCGCTTGTGATCCCGCGAAAGCGCTTCGGTCCATGGACCATGGTCACTACCTTCTCTGGATGGGCATTGCCTTCGAATTGGACAGCGCTTTCATGAAAGTTGATGTCGCTTGGGATCCCCAGGTCTGCACGTTCCCATTGCGCCGGATCGAACGGCATCTCCATCAATTTGTATCCATCGGCTGTGTAGGTTGAATAAAGCAGTCGCGATCCATCTCTGGAAGGCATCGGATCGAATGCGCCAAAGCGTTCATTGGTGATCTTATGGATCGATCCATCAGCAGGATCGATGGCGTGGATGTTGTTCGTTCCGCCCGTGCCGGCACTGAAGAGAAGATATCGATCCGCATCGATCGGCGTTGCGAGCGGCGTAGAAGTATAGGGAATGACAATGGTCTCTTCCCCTGTCGCGACATCGATCCGAACGATCGCATTGCCTTCATCCTTGATCGCCACGGCAAGGATCGAATTTCCATCACGCGTGAAACGCATGTGCGTGCGCTGGATCCCATCGGCCGCTTTCAATTCCTTCACGATCTCCCCGGAAGCAACATCGATCAACAGAAGCCTGTGCCTGTAATACGGATCGGTCTCAGCGACTACGATCTGTTCACCACCCGGCGAGATCGCAGGAGAGAACCAACGGGTGCGTTCTCCGATCCGCCGTGTGCGGCCCGATCGAAGATCATGTACTTTCACCACGGAATAGTCCACCGCGTTCCAGCGCTCATGGAATGCACTTTCAGCCCAGCACATCATATCGCCTTCGATCACCAGGCGGCTGTGATCTTCGGAATAGATGCCCATCTTGAACAATTCCTTCGGCCCACCATTCCTGTATCGAACGAATGCTGGGATCCGATCGAAACCGGAACTGAGCGCGATCACCGATCCATCGGATGCGAAATGCGGATAACGTGAACTTGTGAAAACGCTGGATCCGATCGGGCCGATCGGGATCGCACCCGGCGTGGATCGGTCTTCATCAAGAGGGATCCACGAACTGTCCAATTCGTTCATGGTGCGTTGGTAGAGATCGCGAACCCCCGATCCAGTATGCTTCGCAAGCGATCGGCTGAACGGCCAGAAAAAACCTTTGCGGTAGGTATCTGCCAGCACGTTGCTCCAAATGAGCTCGCCATGATCGCGCCTGGCCTTGGTCACCATGTAATATCCCAGCCGGTAGGGATTCGGCACGAAGTCTCGGAACGATCCGAAATGCGCTTTTTCGTAATTGAACTTTCTTCCGCTCGCTCGCAACGCGCGGTATTCCATGTGGAAGGAAGGAAGCCGGCCACGTCCGGCGGTGGAATGAAGCGTTTCAGCGAGCACCGCATCGCCTTCGCGGAACCACAACGGTTGTGTGAGCAGCGAATTGAAGAGCCAGCCCGTTTCTCCCATCAGAATGCGATACAACATCCCCCATTTACGGCGCGCTGCCTGGAACTGCTGGGCGTGGCGGTATTCGTGTGCGGTGAGCGCGGCGACCCAGTCCGTTGGCCCAAGGAACGGGTTGTAGGGTGGAGTGATGTAATATTCATTGCGCCAGGGCGCAGGCGTGGAAAAACCGGCTGGGAGCGAAGACCCGTTCTGGATGATCACTGGAACTTTCCGCACCCGATCGCTTCCGAGGATCGAAGTATCGTTCAGTTGCATGTAGCGCATGATCCTGGCGGATCGGAAAGCAAGACCGTCGCAACCTTCCGGATAGATCACTTTGCCGGTTGGCGTTTCGATCCACATCCAATGTTTCGACGGTGGATTGAGCCCGATCTGGCCTTGTGCCCGAACGGCATCGGAGGTTGCCACAATCCACAAGGCGGCCAGGGCCAGGATCTGAAAAGTGCGGGATCGCATCGGGATCACTAAGTTCGCATGGTTCTTTGCCGATACCGCCAACAGGTTGGCGTACAGTTCGATCGGTGCCAGGATCTGCAAGTGACGCCCATGACTTTCAAGGTGCTTTGCCAGATCGATCCAAGTCCATACATTTGCAGCCCATTTCCTGGAAAGACCATGTACGCCATCGTCGATATCGCCGGCCAGCAGTTCAAAGTGACCAAGGCCCAGAAGCTCAAAGTGCATCGCATCGATGCAGAAGAGGGCAAGCACGTTGAATTGGGCAAAGTGCTCATGGTAAGCGATGGAAAGTCCATTACCGTAGGAACTCCTGTTGTGGATGGTTTCCGCATCGCAGCAAAGGTCCTGGCGCATTCAAAGGGCGATAAGGTTCTGGTGTTCAAGAAGAAGCGTCGCAAGGGCTACCAGAAGCTGAACGGCCATCGCCAGTACATCACCGAGCTCTGGATCGAAGGCATCCTGGGGAAGGGCGAGAAGTTCGATGCAGCGAAGAGCACCGCTCCAAAAACGATCGCCAAGGCCGAACCAGCTGCAAAAGCACCGAAGAAGGTAGCCGCAAAAGCAGCTTCCACAGAGAAGAAAGCTCCAGCGAAGAAAGCTGCTCCCAAGAAGGCCGCACCGGCGAAGAAGGCAGCTCCTAAAAAAGCTGCTCCCGCAAAGAAGGTGGCACCGAAGAAGGATAAGAAGTAGTTCAATAAAGAAGATAAGTCCAGCAAGCCATGGCACACAAGAAAGGTGAAGGAAGTACCCAGAACGGCCGCGAATCGCACAGCAAACGCCTTGGCGTGAAGCTCTTCGGCGGCCAGCAGGCCATTGCCGGCAACATCATCGTTCGCCAGCGCGGCACCAAGCACCACCCCGGCAAGAACGTGGGCATCGGCGTGGATCACACGTTGTTCGCCACTGCCGATGGCGTTGTGGTCTTCCGCAAGAAGCGCGGAGAGCGCAGCGTGGTAAGCGTGTTGCCTGCCGATCAGGTGAAATAATATTTTCCCAAGAGAAGCTGAAAGCCCCGCCTTGTGCGGGGCTTTTTCATTTACATGATGTGTGAACCGTACACCCGGTAGGATTCGGGCTGACCGCGGAGGGTTGGATCCGGGTCTTAAGCTTCCTCGATCACGAAGGAGAATTTCTCCATCACCTGGTTGGCGAGAAGTTTCCGGCAGGCTTCCTCCACTTTTGCTTCAGCGGTCTTCTTGTCCTTTGCTTCAACAGTAAGGGTGATGTGTTTGCCTATGCGCACACCGGTGATCTCGGGAAGGCCGAGATTGCCCATAGCGCCGGTAACGGCCTTTCCTTGTGGATCCAGCAGGTTATCATGTGGCATCACATCGATCGAAGCTCGGAAATTCTTCATTGTTCGGTTGGTGGAAAGATCTGGCCCCAAAGCGGGCTTGCGAGGTACAAAAGTAGGATCAATGGAACAGCCAGCATACCATAGAGCGCAGCCAGTACCACACCTATTGCTCCCAGGATGAAGATCACTTCATTACCACGCCAGCGGAAATGCTTGAATTTCAATCCCGGTAGCTTCATTTCCGAGAGCATGATCGCGCCGAGAATGAATGCAGTGATAACAAGCGGCAGTGATTCGATCAGGATCTGGAGCAAGGCATTGCGTAATCCATTCCATCCCGGCCCTTCGATCAGGCCGCTTCCGGTGAAACAAAGGACGAGCGATGCCCAGAACAAACCGTTGGAAGGTGTGGGAAGTCCAAGGAAACCCATCGATTGACGCGTATCGATATTGAATTTGGCAAGTCGCCAGGCCGACGCGATGGCAATGATCAGGATCGCTGCTGGCAACGCTGGGCCTGCTTCTCCGTCTATCTGTTGGGTGTGCGCGAACCAGATCGCCATTCCGGGAGCCACACCGAAGGTCACGATGTCCGCCAGGCTATCCAGTTGTTTACCAAATTCGCTGCCACCACCGAAAGCGCGCGCGGCAAGGCCGTCGAACACATCGAAAAGCGCTCCGGCGAAGATGAGCCAACAGGCGATGGTTAGCTCTCCGGCCGAAGCGCAAAGAATGGATCCAACGCCGCTCGCTAGGTTCGCGGTCGTGAGAAGATCAGAAAAGCGGGGCGCTTGTGCCATCGGGACCGAATTTGCGATAAATTGGGACAATAACCGGGGAACACTTCAGTTTAAAGGCTGCACGTTCAACTTGTTCCCATCAAATATGCAGAAGCTACTCCTTCCCATTCTTGCGGTGGTTCTCTTTGGTGCCATTCCATTCCGGCCTGCCAAGGCACAGGATGCGCCAAAGTACAGCAATGAGTTCCTTGCGATCGGTGTGGGCGCACGTGCGCTCGGTATGGGCAGTGCCTACACCAGCGCGGTGAACGATGTCACCGCGGGTTATTGGAATCCGGCCGGGCTGCTTGGCGTGAAGGGCGATCTGCAGGTGGGCGTGATGCACAGCGAATATTTCGCGGGGATCGCGAAATACGATTATGTGGGCCTGGCAAAACCGATCGATTCAATGAGCACGATCGGGTTCACGTTCGTGCGTTTCGGGATCGATAACATTCCCAACACGATCGATCTGATCGATCCATCGGGCAACATCGATTACGATCGGATCACTTCGTTCAGTTCTGCGGATCATGCCTTCATGATCAGTTATGCGCGTCGCATGAAAGTGCCTGGCCTGCGGATCGGTGGCAATGTGAAAGTGATCTACAGG
The DNA here is from genome assembly GCA_023418095.1 of Bacteroidota bacterium. Taxonomy (GTDB): domain Bacteria; phylum Bacteroidota; class Bacteroidia; order Flavobacteriales_F; family PHOS-HE28; genus PHOS-HE28. Next base: position 14,583 of record JAEZDL010000045.1, on the reverse strand, counting down.
AGAGTGGGTGAATTCGCAAAGGCCTGGGGTTTCGGGCTGGATGCCGGTGCGCAGTACGATCGCGATCTCTGGCGCTTTTCCGCAGTAGCGCGCGATGTGACGACCACGTTCAATGCGTGGAGCTATTCGCTCGATCAACGCACGGTGGATGTGTTCGAGCAGACCGGCAATGAGATCCCGGAGAATTCCGTGGAGAAGACGCTGCCACGCTTGATGCTCGGTGTTGCGCGGCAGTTCAAGTTCGGGCAGAAGTTCGATCTGATCGCGGCGGTGGATCTGGAGAACACCTTCGATGGAAGAAGGAACACCTTGATAAAGTCCGATCTGATCAGTGCCGATCCGCGCGTAGGGATCGAACTTGGTTACGCGGGCGTGGTGTTCGTGCGCAGTGGTGTGAGCTATTTCCAATACGTGCAGGACATCAATGGAAAAGAGCAGCTCACCATCCAGCCGAACATCGGGCTGGGGATCAAGATCAAAAGCGTGTGGCTTGATTATGCGCTCACGGATATCGGCGATAACAGCGTTGCGCTCTACAGCAACATCTTCTCATTGAAGTTCGATCTGTTCAAAAAACCATCATCATGATCCGATCGCTGCTCATTCTTCTTGGATCGCTCAGCGTTTCGTTCGCGCACGCGCAGATCCATGGGAACGAGTGGATCGTTCATTCGCGGCAATACTGGTCCTTCCAGATCCATGCGGATGGATTGGCGCGGATCGATTCCGCAGCGCTTGCGAACGCAGGCTTTCCTGTAACGACCGTGGATCCGCGGCACATCATGCTCTTCAATCGTGAGAAGCAGGTGCCGATCTACGTGCAGGGCGAAAGCGATGGCGTATTCAATACGGGCGACTTCATCGAGTTCCGTGCGCAGAAGAACGACGCCTGGCTCGATGAGAAATTGTTCAGTCCGGCAACGAACCTCGCGAATCCGTATTACAGTTTCTTCAACGATACGATCCGGTACTACCTCACCTGGGATGAGTTCGCTCCGAAGGAACGGGTGAAGGAATATTCCGATCCATCGTTCGATCAATATCCGATGATGACGTGGTTCTGGTCCGAGGCGATCAATTCCATGACCGGGCGGTATTTCCCTGGCATGTTGCACGCCACCGGTGCCACGAGCGGTTTCTACGTTTCCGGTGAAGGCTACTTCCACAGCGCGATCATGAACGCGCAGCAGCCGGGCGTTTCGGAAGTGGTGGTGAACGTGACGACCCCACGGGTCTACACCGGAACCGGTGTGCCGGATGCGCAGGTCTCAACGGTGGCGGTGGGTATCAACGACTACGGGGGGAATGAACATCACCTGCAGATCAGCTATGGCGCGGCGGCCCCGGGTACGTTGATGATCGATACGATCTACGACGGTTTCAAGGTGGTGCGATCGTCCTTCAATGTGCCGCAAAGTGCCATGGGCGCAACGCTGGGTGTGCGATTCAAGGCGATCGCAGATCTGAACATCGTTACCGCGGATGGAACACCATATCGCGATCAACAGACGCCTTCCAACATCGTGGTGAAATATGCGCGTGACTTCAACATGGGCGGCTTACCGTTCATGCGCATGCTGCTTCCCGATGATCCGGCAGGTTCACCGGCGAACATCGCATTCAACAGTTTTTCCGGCACACCGGTGATCTACGCATATGGCGATACGGTGCGCCGGATCGTTCCCACATTGGTGGCCGGACAGTACAAGGCGATCATACCCGCCGATCCCACGAACGCTGAGACCGAAGCATACATCATGAGCCAGACGGCTGCCACCAGCATCACCGCGCTGAGCCGCGTGAACGGCACCGGCTACTTCACCGATTTCGCCTCGCTCGCTATGGATTCCGCCCTGCTGATCATCACACACGAAAGCTTGATGAGCGGCGCGAACAACTACGCCATGATGCGGCAGACCAGCCCGACCAACGCAGTGAACACTTTGGTCGCGGACGTGGATGAACTTTATGATCAATTCGGCGGGGGCATCCCGAAACATTCACTTTCGATACGGCGGTATTGCAAGTTCCTGGCGGATACGTGGGCCAGCCAGCCGCGCGCACTTTTCCTGATCGGAAAATCCGTGCAGGCGCACCGGTTGGGCAATTCAACGCCGAGCTACCGGCCCGATCTGAGCGGAGCCTATGCGAATTGTCTGGTCCCAAGTTTCGGCCATCCTTCCAGCGATCCATGCTTCACGATCGGGTTGAATTTCGTGCCCAACATCATGGAGATGCCGGTTGGAAGGTTGAGCGCACGCACCAACCAGGAGATCGAGGACTACATCGACAAGATCGAAACGTTCGAATCGCAACCGCGTGCCGAATGGATGAAGAACATCCTGCATTTCCGCGGTGGCTTCTCCGATTCGGAAACGACCTATTTCGGGCAGTTGATGTCAGGCATGGTCCAGCTCGCCGAGGATACGTGTTTCGGTGGAAAGGTCTCGGATTTCAAGAAATCGGCGAGCGGTGTTTTCCAATCCGCCTCAGCTGATTCAGTTCGTGCCTTCATTGAGGATGAAGGTGTCACCTTGATGACCTTCATGGCGCACGCGTTCGCCAACGGCTTCGACATCACGATCGATGATCCAACGAACTACAATTGGAATGGGAAATATCCGATGGTGCTGGCGAATTCCTGCTATATCGGGAATGTGCATTTGAACACGAACACCAGCCAGCCGGAACGATGGGTGATGATGCCAGGCAAAGGACCGATCGCTTTCCTTGCTTCGATCGATATCGGGTTCGCGCATATGCTCGCCTCATACAGCACAGGTTGGTACCAGAGCTTCAGCCAGACCAACTATGGGAAAGGGATCGGCGAGCACATGAAGCACACCGCAGCAGGTCTGCTCCCGGCAAGTGATCTGATGTATCAGAACGTGGTCCATACGTTCACGTTGCAAGGCGATCCAACGTTGATCTTGAATTCTTTCGAGAAGCCGGATTACAGTGTGAAGGCCGAAGAGATCTTTTACGATCCGGAGATCGTAACTGCTGATGCGGATTCGTTCCAGGTGAAGGCCATAGTGACCAACATCGGCAAAGCGGTGAACGATACGATCATGGTGAAACTGGAGCGATCGGCCCCGATGCTAGGTTCAGCACAGGAATTCACTACGACACTTTCACAAGTCTATTTCAAGGACACCGCGTATTTCAATGTGCCAACGATGGCGTTCGCTGGTGGTGCAGGCCCGAACACGATCACTGTGAAAGTGGATCTGGAACCCAGTGAGGTGGAAGAGATGGATGACGTCGGCAATAACCAGGTGACAGATGATCTGTTCATCACTTCAGGTGATCTTGTCCCGGTGTATCCGTATGATTTCGCGATCGTTCCGGAACCCGATCCGATCTTGAAGGCGAGCACCGGCGATCCGTTGGCGCCCGAGCGCACGTACATCTTCCAGATCGACACCACGGATCTGTTCAACAGCTCTGTGCTGGAGACCGCGTCGATCGTGGCGCCCGGCGGCGTGGTCACATGGCAGCCGCAAAGCATTTATTCGCTCAACAGCTTCCAGGACAGCACCGTATTCTTCTGGCGCTGCACGATCGATAGTGTAGGCAACGGCGGATACAACTGGTATGAGCGATCGTTCCAGTACATCACCGGAAAGCATGGCTGGGGCCAGGCGCATTACTTCCAGTTCAAGAACGATGAATACGGTGGGATCGTTTACGATCGGCCGGAGCGCGACTTCGATTTCTTCACCGGGCAGCGCAACCTGATCGCACAGGTGAGAGGAAATGCTGTGGGAGAGCCCGGATTTGCCACGAAATGGTCGATCGGTCTGCAACCGATCGATTATGGTTCCGGTTGCGCAGCGATCCCCGCATTCCATGTGGCGGTGATCGATCCGAACACGTTCGAACCATGGTGGACTTTCCATCCTGCTGCGCCTCCGCAAGGAAATCCCAATGGGATCGATTTCGGCAACGTGAACAACGGCACGGCGTGTCGTAATCGTCGCGAAGGTTTCTTCTCATTCCCGATGAACAACGCCACGAGCATGAACGGCATGGCCAACATGCTCACAACAGGTATTCCCGATGGGCATCATGTTCTGATCTTCACCTACCGCTTTTTACAAAAGGATTCGATCGAATTCTTCAGTCCTTCAGTTGTCGCCGCATTGGAAGGTCTGGGTGTGGATCTCGGATCGCTTCCGGACAGTGTTCCCTTCGCGATGTACATCCAGAAGGGTGATGCAGCGACCTATGCACAACAGGTTGGATCGACGCTAACGGAAGAGATCTATTTATCGGTATGGGTCGATGCTTCCACCGATCAAGGTGTGATCACCACGATGAACGCTGGCCCGGCGCAGGCATGGCATAAGCTCTATTGGAATGATATTCCGTTGAACCCCGGCGATAGCACACGGATCGTGCTTGAAGGCATTTCGGCGGGGAGCAGCGGTGCTGTGGTGGAACTCTTCGATCTTACGGCGGCCGATGATTCGATGGACATCAGCACGATCAATGCGCAACAATATCCATATCTGCGGATCAAGGGAAAGTTCCATGACATCGGCAACCCCGATCCCGATCCGTCGCAGATCCAGCGCTGGCAATTGCTGAGTTCGCCCGCGCCGGAATGCGCGATCCATCCGCCGCTCGGTTACATGAACAATTTGAACGGGCTTTTCCAGGGACAGGATGCATCCGTTGCGATCGCTGTGCAGAACATCAGCGAATTCGACATGGACAGCCTGCTCATGACAGCCTGGATCGTGGGCCAGAACAACGTGACAACGCGGATCCATTACGAAGTGAAGCAACCGCTTCCGGCAGGTGAACATCTTGTGGATACCATCCATTTCAGCACGCTCGGTTTTGGCGGAGCGAACACGTTGATCATCGAAGCGAACCCGATCGATACCACGACGAACCAGTATGATCAGCTCGAGCAATACCATTTCAACAACATCGCCCACATCCGGTTCAATGTGGAGATGGACATCACAAATCCCTTGCTGGACGTGACCTTCGATGGAATGCACATCCTCGATGGCGATATCGTTTCCGCGCGGCCGGAGATCATGGTGACGCTTGATGATGAGAATCCTGTGCTGCTGATGAACTCGCAGGCCGATACGGCGAATTTCAAAGTGTATCTCACAACTCCGAACGCTGCGCAGGCGCGGCTTTATTTCCGCAAGGGGAACGGAGAAGAGAACATGCAGTTCGTGCCGGCATCCGGGCCCGAGAATGAAGCGAAGATCATTTACCGCCCGATCTTCCACCTCGATGGAAAATACCAGCTGGCGGTGGAAGCCGCGGACCAAAGCAACAACCAGTCCGGCAACAACCGCTACCAGGTGAATTTCGAGGTGATCACACGCCCCACGATCACCGAGATCCTCAACTATCCGAATCCGTTCACGACGAGCACCCGCTTCGCCTTCACGGTCACCGGCCATCGATCGCCCACCTACATGAAGATCCAGATCCTTACGGTGACGGGCCGAGTGGTGCGCGAGATCGGCATGGATGAGCTCGGTCCGATCCGCGTGGGCCGCAACATGACGGATTTCGCGTGGGATGGCACCGATCAATTCGGCGATCGCATGGGCCGTGGGGTCTATCTCTATCGCGTGATCGCGAAACTCGATGGCGAGGACATCGAATACCGCGAGACTTCCGCGAGCCAGTATTTCAACAAGGGCTTCGGCAAGATGTACTTGCTGAAATAGCGGCAACAGCCAGGCATTTACTTTCGCTGCCTTTCCATGGGGATCACGCGCACGCAAGTACTTTCATGGTCGATCGCAAGTGGTGTTCTGTGGGCGCTTGCCTGGCCTGCGATCGGCGGGATCACACCGCTCGCGTTCATCGCATGGCTGCCCTTACTTCACGCGGAAAGGTTGCACGATGCTCGGATCGGAGATCGCAAAAGATCGTTCATCCCTTATGTGATGATCGCGTTGGCGATCTGGAATCTCGCAAGCAGCTGGTGGTTCTTCATGGTGAGCGAGCCGCTGCCCACGCGCATCGCGAGTTTCGGCGTACCGGTGCTGGTGAACACGCTGCTGATGTCGATCCCGTGGTGGCTCAAGCGGATCGTGAAGCGGAGCGTAGGCGAGAGGGAGGCGGCCTTCGGATTCATCTTCTTCTGGCTCGGCTATGAACGGTTGGATCATGATTGGGATATGCAATGGCCGTGGTTCTCGCTCGGCAATGTGTTCGCCACGCGACCGGAATGGATACAGTGGTACGAATACACTGGCATGTTGGGCGGAAGTCTTTGGGTGCTTCTGATCAACCTTTTCATCGATCGCGCGATCGTTTCGAGGTTGAAGGGAAGACCGCAGCGGACCTGGATACTGCGTTTGTTCACTGCAGTGTTGCTGCTGATCGTTCCGATCACCATTTCCTATCTGCGTTACAACGATCATCGGGATAAAGGCACGCCGATCGAAGTGGTGATCGTGCAGCCCAACATCGATCCGTACGAGGAGAAGTTCGGCGGTGTTGATCCGATGGCGCAACTGGATCGGATGCTGGAACTGGCTGAAGAGAAGCTAACCGATACGACCGCGCTGGTCGTAATGCCCGAAACAGCGCTCCAGGAAAGCACGACCATGGATCTGCGCCAGGATCCACCGGCGTTGCATGGCCTTTGGGAGAACGATCTCTCGCGATCGGAAAGTGTTGCCAGGTTGCGTGAATTCCAGCGGAAGCATCCCGGAATATCGATCCTCACCGGCATGTCATCAGCGTACCTGTTCTCGCCGATGCAGGAACGTCCACTCGCGGCACGTACGATCGATGGCACGCGATACGCTGCCGCATCTTACAACGCAGCGCTCTTCCTGGATAGCGAAGCGAACATCGATCATTATCACAAGAGCAAGCTCGTTGCAGGAGTGGAATTGATGCCGTTCGAGAACCATCTCGGGCCATTGAACGAACTGGCGATCGATCTCGGTGGCACCACCGGAAGTCTTGGCGCGCAGGATGATCGCAGCAACTTCATCGATACCGAAAAGTCCTTGAACGTTGTGCCCGCGATCTGTTATGAATCGGTGTTCGGTGAACACATCGCTGCGCATGTACGCAATGGCGGCAATATGATCGCGATCATCACCAACGATGGCTGGTGGGGCACTTCGCCTGGCTACAGGCAACACCTTTCGTTCGCTTCGATCCGTGCGATCGAGACCCGCAGAAGCATCGCGCGGTCGGCGAACACCGGCATCAGTTGTTTCGTTGATCAACGCGGTGCAATCCTGCAGCCAACGGACTGGTGGGTTCCCATGGCGATCCGCGGCACGGTGCATCTGAACGACGAGATCACGTTCTTCGTGAAGCATGGCGATGGCGTGGGCCGCGTGTCGATCCTGTTCAGTGTGCTGTTGTTACTGCTGGCCTTCGTGCGACGGATACGCCGCAGGGCTTTCCGCGCCTGAGCCCGCTGTGTTCCGATCCGCCGGTAACTTGCCGCCGCAATGCGCGTAACCGTTCCGTTGAGCCCTTCGAGTTCGATCAACTGGCATGCATTGCATGATCATGCTGAATTCCTTTTTCGAAGGATCGCGGACCGGGATCGATCGCTCCTTTTCGTTGAAGCGTTGTACGATGTGCAAAGACCGCAGTTCGCAGATCACTGTGCCAATGAATGGTATTTCGGCCATCTTCTCTATGAATTGAAGGATCAGCTGGAACCTGCGTTGGACCCGGGCAGCACCGTTCACGGATCACCATTGGAGAAATGGTCGGTGGCACGCTGGGTGATCGAATGGACGGCCGGAGGATGCTTCCTGCACGCGTTCAGGAACGATCTTGAAGAAGGTGAACGATTCTGTCAGCAGCTGTTCTCCGATCCGATAAGGATGAAAGGCGGATCGGAGATCAGCTGGAGAACGGTCTTCACACGGGAGGAATATCTCGATCGCGCGAATGGTCTGCTGATGCACATTCAGCGCGGCGACATCTACGAAGTGAACTTCTGCACGGAGCGCCGCGCGGATGCGATCGGCTTCGATCCCTACGGAAGCTTTGCGAAACTCTTGGAACGGACCGATGCACGGTTCGCAGCCTTTCATCGCCTTGGCGAAAAGTTCGCGCTCTGCGCTTCACCGGAGCGTTTCCTTTCATTCGATCGCGGGAATGTGATCGCGCAACCGATGAAGGGAACAAGGCCACGGTCGCAGGATCCGATCGCCGATCGTGAACTTGCACAGGAGCTTGCTTCCGATCCAAAGGAGCGAAGCGAGAACATCATGGCGCTGGATGTGATGCGGCATGATCTCTCCAAGATCGCGGCGAGCGCTACGGTGAAAGTGAAGGAACTTTGCGCGGTGCAGCAACACCGCAACGTTCACCAGATGATCAGTACGATCACTGCGAACATCAAGGAGGGCTTCACGCCGATCGATGTCGTACATGCCTGCTTTCCGATGGCGAGCATGACAGGCGCCCCGAAATTCCGCGCCATGCAATTGATCGATAAGGCCGAACAACGGTCGCGTGGACTTTTCAGTGGATCGCTCGGTTTCTTCGCACCTGATGGATCGGCCGATCTGAATGTTGTGATCAGGACCGTTCTCCATGATGCGACCACAGGAAAATGTTCGCTTTTCACCGGCAGTGCGCTCACCGCGCAATGCGATCCGCAGAAGGAGTGGGAGGAGTGTGAGTTGAAGGCCCGATCGGTGATCAACGCGTTGAAATGATGCGACAGAAAGTGCGCCGGTACATGGAACGACACCGCATGGCGGAGTGGCGCGAACCCTTGTGGGTGGCGGTGAGTGGCGGGATCGACAGTATGGTGTTGTTGCACCTATTGCGTTCGTTGCGCCATCCCTGTCACGTGGTGCACATCGATCACGGCTTGCGCGGATCGGAAAGCGACATGGACCTTCAATTCGTGAAGGAACTGTGTGAACGCAACAGGATCCCGTTCACGAGCGCGCGTGTGGAAGTGAACGAACTCGCGCAGCGTAAAGGCATCTCGGTTCAAATGGCTGCGCGCGAATTGCGGTACGAGTTCTTCTCGGAATTAACAGCACAGGGACCGCCCAGACTGGCGCTGGCGCATCACCAGGATGATGCGATCGAAACGTTGATGCTCCAGCTGATCCAGGGTATGGGTGCGCATTCCTGGCAGATGATCCCGCCGGTCTCCGGTGCGTTCATCCGCCCTTTGTTGGAATGCTCGCGGGCGGAGATCGCAGGTTATGCGGAAGAAAATTCGATCGAGTTCCGTGAGGATCGCAGCAATTCCGATCCGCACTATTTGCGTAACAGGATCAGGCATGAATTGCTGCCGCTGATCGAAGGTTGGCGTCCCGGCGTGCGCCGGTCGCTTGCAAGAACAGTTGATCATTCACGCGAACTCGATCTCCTGATCAAAGAGCATCTTGAGAAATTCCAGTTGGAAGTAAATGATCCGGGATCTCAACGGATCGCGATCCGATCGATCTTGGAAAGCGGAACACCGAAGCTTTTACTACATCATCTTTTGCGGTCGCGCGGTTTTCATCCCGATCAATTGGATGATATTTTGATCGCATTGCGATCGGGAAGAATTGGGGCAAGGTTCATCGGAAATGGGATCGAAGCGATCGTAGATCGCGAAAACCTGCTGATCGCTCCGCTGGAAGAATTTCCACATTCCTGGACGATCGCTTCGCTCAATGACATTTCTCCGGATCTGCCACTGGAATTCGACATTGCGACAGCCGATCGGATCGATCTTTCCGCAGGTTCCACGGTGGCATGGCTCGATCTGGCAACGATCACGTTTCCACTGATCTACCGGCCATGGCGGAATGGTGATCGCATCAGGCCGATCAGGTTGAATGGAAGCAAATTGATCAGCGATCTGTTGATCGATGCCAAGATCCCGAGGAACGAGAAGCGAAAGGTGATGGTTCTCGAAAGCGGCGGCGAGATCGTGTGGCTCCCCCGCATGCGGATCAGCGACCGGCACAAGGCCGATCCAACTTCCGATCGGGTCTTGCGCGTGGCCTTGAAAAGTCAGTGGTTCTCCACCACCTGACTTTCTTCCTTCTTCAGCTGTTCCATTGCCTGCAAACCGCGCTGCAGGAAGGCCTCATACGCTTTTCGATCCGGCGTATATCCCAGCGGATCGGTGAGCAGTTTGCCATCTGGACTTAGCAGCACGTATAGCGGCTGGCTTGCGCTCGAGAAATTCTCGGCCTGCAACGTCGCCCACTTGTTCCCTGTGGTGATGATCGGTTTCTTGTTGCCGTTCGCCGTTTCGTAGATGAACTGGTCTTCCTTTGAAAGCTCGCGCTTATCATCCACGTAGAGTGAAACAAGCACATATTCCTTGCTCAACAGATCGAAAACGTTCTTCTCCGGCCACACGTTCTCTTCCATTTTCCGGCAATTCACGCACGCCCAGCCGGTGAAATCGAGCATGATAGGTTTTCCCTCCGCCTTCGCCCGCTCCATTCCTTCTTCGATATCGTGTGCGCAAGTAAGATCCAGCGGACATTCACTTTCCTGTTCGTAATAACTGTAGAAGAGCGGCGGAGGGAATCCGCTGAGCAATTTCAGGTTGCGCCAAGGGCCGTTGGTCAGTCCGGGGATCAGATAGAGAACGAACGCGCCGGACATCAATCCGGTGGTGATGCGGATCGGACTTGGACGTGTTTTCGGACTGTCGTGCGGGAAGCGGATCGCGCCGAAGAGATAGAGCGTAAGTCCGATCCCCACGATGATCCAGAAAGCGATGAAGAGCTCGCGCGGCATGATGCCCCAGTTCATCACCAGATCCGCGTTGCTCAGGAACTTGATCGCGAGTGCGAGCTCGATGAATCCGAGTGTCACCTTAACAGTATTCAACCAGCTACCAGAGCGCGGAAGTTGATTCAACCAACCCGGGAAAAGTGCGAAAAGTGCGAACGGAAGCGCAAGCGCCAGACCGAATCCACCCATTCCGGCGGTGAGCTGCCACGCGCCACCATCAGCAGTAAGAGCGCCAGCGAGCAGCGAACCCAGGATCGGGCCGGTGCAGCTGAACGAAACGAGCGCCAGCGTAACTGCCATGAAGAAGATCCCGATCATTCCGCCGAACTTGCTCGCTTTCGCATCCATGCTGTTGAGCCAGCTGCTTGGCAGGGTGATCTCGAAATAGCCGAAGAAGGAGATCGCGAAAACGATGAAGATCACGAAGAAGAAGATGTTCAACCACGGGTTGGTGCTTATCTCGTTGAAGATCTCCGGGTTCACCGATCCAAGAAGATGGAACGGAATGCTGAAGGCGAGATAGATCAACAGGATGAAACCGCCGTAAGTGATCGCATTCCTTACGCCCTGGCCGCTCTCGCTGCCTTTGGTGAAGTAGCTTACCGTGAGCGGGATCATCGGGAAAACGCACGGTGTAAGAAGCGCGAGAAGTCCGCCGATGAAGCCGAGGAAGAAGATCCTCCAAAGTGAATTCTCCGGCTTGAGCGTTGTTCCTTCGCCACTGGAAATGATCGGCGCGGCCAGATCGATGTTCGGCAGTTTCAGCTTCTTCGGATCCTTCACAACGGCCAATCCTGCGAAACGGTCATCGTTCGGATCGAGCGGAAGGGAACTGAATTCGAACTGGCCGCTTTCCGCACCGACGATGAAATAATTCGTTGACGGCGGAAGACATGTCTCATCGTTGCACGTCATGTATTCGAACATGCCCGTGATGGGTTTCGCTGGATCGGAAAGCTTCACGCGTTGGGTGAAACTGGCGGAACCCTTGAATTTCTTCACCTGCATATCGAAGACCACATCGTGGCCATCGATCACCTTGCTTCCCGTTTCGGCCGGTGTGCCTTCCAGGGTGATCCCTTCCTTTGCATCGATCACGAGCGAAGTGGGCCAGGGACCCATATCGCCGAAATTCTGCTGCGAATACACCGCCCATCCTTCTTCGATCCGTGCGGTAACGGTGATGTCGTAGATCGATCCATCAACCTTCACCGAGTTGATCTCGAGTTTCACTGGATCGGCCGCAGGAGATGTTCCCGGCATCTGCGCGGCGGCGAATAGCGAATTGATCAACGCGACCAACAAGAACAGGATCTTTCTCATCATTCTCTTGCTTGGCTAACTTCCTTCACTTCAATGGCGAATGGCACCACCAGAGGCGGCAGGCAGGTGCGATCGTTGCAGGCCATGTATTCCACTTCGCCTTTCACGGTGAAGGCTTCAGCCGTGGTGCGTTCCAGCTTCATGGTGAATTCAGGTTTCCCCGAATGGTGTTTCACCAATACGGCGAAATTGGGATCGAATTGTTCCACAGGTTCGGGTTCGGCCAGATCACCCTTCAGCCGGAAGGCATTGCTCTCCTCGAACCGGAATACCGTGGGCAGTGGACCTTCGTCACTGGGCAGATCCGTGGCGTACACATGCCAGCCTTCATCAATGTCCGCAACGATCAGGATCTCCATTTCCTCGGTCCCATTGGCGATGGATCGGAATTCCCACGCCACAGGCGGATCGCCGGTGAAAAGTGACGCAAGAAGGATCAATGTGAACATCATGATCGGTGGGAAACAAATTTAGCGGTTCGGCCGCTTTGCTTGCCCAAGCCGCTCTCCCGATCCTTGTTATCCTGACCGGTTCCCGCTGTTAAGGAATGTCAATGCTCAACACCCGCGAAACAGGTATCGACATTCCGTATTTCAGCACGATGTTCTCCGGGTCGTAGGTCCAGATCGTGGTCTCCACGGCCTTCACGCCTTCGGCATCCTCGAAGATGATCCGGCATTTGCCGTGCTCGGCGTTGCCAAGGCGCGTCGCTTCATGCATGCGCTCCACGATGCGCCGTCGCTCATGTTCGCTCAGGGACAACGGTTGCCGGGGGAAACGCAGGGTGGCGATCTGCTCTTTCGGGATCAGGGTGGCATTGATCACTGGCATGGCTCGGTGGATCTGGAGCCTTGAATTTAATATCGATCCGCAGCGATCTCTCCGGTACAGTGCATATTTTCTTGAATTCCCAGCACCGGTGCAGACTTCCGGATCGAACGTCAGGGATCACGTGATCCCGCCGTCTCTTGGGATCCAACCGTCCGCTAATTCTTCCCCAGGAACTCCAAACTCACGGAATTGATGCAGTAACGTTTACCGGTCGGCGGCGGCCCATCGTCGAAGATGTGGCCGAGATGCGCGCTGCAACGGCCGCAGGTCACTTCGATCCGTCGCATGCCGAAACTGTTGTCATCGTGATACTGGACGCCGCCTTCGCGATCGGCCTTGTAGAAGCTGGGCCAGCCGCAGCTGCTCGCAAATTTGGCATCGGCCTGGAACAGCACATTGCCACAAACCGCGCAGGCATAGGTTCCGATCCCTTCAAAATCCCAGTATTTTCCGGTGAAAGCGCGCTCCGTCCCTTTCTCAAAAGCAATGTGGTAGAGGTCCGGCGGAAGGATCTTCTTCCATTCCGTCTTCGGAACATCGAGCGTTGCGGTGTCGGTGTGCGAGTAATGCGGATTGCCGCTGTGATCGTATTGTGTCATCTTCTCTGGATCGATCTGCTGTCCGTTGCTTTCGCTGCAGCCCAGCAGCAACGCGGAAAGCGCGACATGAAGGTACATTATGGACTGGCGCAACGGGCGGATCATGGTTTTTGAACAGGTCTTTGCAAAGATGAACGCGGATCGGAGCGGATCGTTGGATGGATCGGTTGAAAACATCCGATCCGGGTTCCGATCGAAAAGCTACATTCGATCAGCCGAACCACCACCATGGAACAACAATTCATCTCCCAACCAGCTTCACCGACAGCCACCAGTGAAGAGCGCACGCTCGCGATCCTGGCGCATGTGCTCACGCTCGTCGGCGGGTTTCTCGCGCCATTGATCATCTGGTTGCTGAAGAAGGATGAATCGGCTTTCGTGACAGAGAATGCGAAGGAGTCGCTGAATTTCCAGATCACGCTCATCCTGGCGATGATCGTATGCGGCGTGCTCATGCTGATCATCATCGGCGCATTCCTGATGATGATCGTTGGCATGCTGGCGCTGGTATTCATCATCATCGCGACCGTGAGAGCGAGTGAAGGCAAGATCTATCGTTATCCGATGACCATCCGGTTCATCAAGTAGATCGTTGGATCGGGGGAGGGATCTGCCCAAATTTGCCCGATCTCGCCTCCACAGCCAGAAGTTGATCCAGCGTTGGGAACTTTTCCGCGCTACGCGCTGCCATTGACCGCGTGCCTGTTCATCAACATATGTTGAAAGTGCTTTTTCCGCCGATCGGCACCCGGATCGATAGTGCCCGCATTTCCGATCCCTTCACTGATCGTTCCTGTTGAAAAATTCCTTCCCCTTTAGGGGAAGTATATAGTAAGGAAGCAGGATCGCGCGCTTGCTATCCCGGTGCGCTTTTCTTTGTGCCCCCAATTCCGAGGCATGGCGAAGAAAAATGCAGGCGGCGATCTGGTGATCGTGGAGTCTCCAGCGAAGGCGAAGACGATCGAGAAGTACCTGGGCGATGGTTTCACCGTGCTCAGCAGTTACGGCCACGTGCGCGATCTGCCCGAGCGCGACCTGAGCGTTGATGTGGAGAACGGTTTCGAACCGACCTACATCATTCCCGATGACAAGAAGG
>JAEZDL010000011.1 GCA_023418095.1 Bacteroidota bacterium | reverse complement strand
CGCACACAGAAATCGCGTGTGGTGATGGGCCCTGCCCTGCCGGTGATCGGAATAGACACCACGTTGGAAGAGATCGCGAAGAAATTGGGCAATGGATCTCCGGCAGTCCTGGTCGAACAGCCGAACGGTTACGGGATCATTACTAAGCAGGATATCATTGGGAGGTTGCGGTAGGTGTCGTTCCGGCCCTTTGAGCCGGAATCGCGTCAAAGGTTGAACCTTGAACCAATGAACCGCCAGAAACTGCCATGGATGATCATAGGCATAGGTCTTGCCTGCGGATCGATCATCGCTTGGGAAACAAGACTGCTTGAGGCGAATGTTATTGTCGTATCGGGACAAGCCTGTACGTGCGCGGACTTTAGGGTCATACTTGGGTCTTGGAAGATCCAAAGCCCTCTACTTGATACGATACAGAACTTAAGTCGCACCGAAGTATATGTACGCGGCAAGGAATTTCCTTCGTTTCCGCATGCAACGGCATTGTACGATCACCACGCTCTAAATGGTACTGTCATAGGTGTGGACCGAGTTTCAGAAGGGGATGAATGGCATCCGGTCATCAATGTTGATGAATGGTCTTACCTTGGATTCTGGTGGCCGCTATTCTATGGGACACTGAAGTGGATCACCGTCGTGTGCTTCTTGCTCGGCTTTTGTTTGCTTGTTGCCAAATGATTGGTAGTAACCAATTACCTTAATATGATGAACTCTATCAGAAGGGTTGAAATCGTATCTGCTAAACGGTTGCAAGTGACCTTCGCTGATGGATTCACCGGAGAGATCGATCTGAAGCCTTTCTTAACGAAAGGCCTCGCGCTGGAAATAGCACAGCCGGATCGTTTTATGGAAGTCTCTACGGAACCCGGAGGAGGCATCGCATGGCCCAACGGATTCGATATATGTCCTGAATTCCTTCGTGAGTTGGCAGAGAAGAGGCATGCCGCGGCATGAATTATCGCATCATCGCCACCATCTGATCTTCTGATCATCTGATCCACAACATGATCATCACCGATCAAATGCACCGCCAGGTGCAGATCCCCGATGACCCGAAACGGATCATTTCCCTTGTTCCTTCACAGACCGAACTGCTGCACGACCTCGGCCTCGGCGATAGCGTGGTTGGGATCACCAAATTCTGCATCCATCCGGAGGAATGGTTCCGTTCGAAGACGCGTGTCGGCGGTACCAAGAAGCTCGATCTCGATAAGATCCGCCAGCTGCGGCCTGATCTGATCATCGGCAACAAGGAGGAAAATGAAAGAGATCAGATCGAGGAACTGGAGAAGGAATTCCCGGTGTGGATGAGCGATGTGCATGATCTCACATCGGCCTGCCACATGATCCAGGAAGTCGCTCGCATCACCGGTACATATGATGCAGCGATCGGAATGATCAAAGAAATATTGCATCGGTTCCATGAAGGTCTCAAGGAGATCGAAAAGATCGAGCGACTTCCGCCATCCGTCGCATATTTCATCTGGCGCGATCCGTTGATGGTGGTCGGCGGCGACACTTTCATCTCAGATATGCTGTCCCGCGCCGGATTCATCAATTCCTTCATTGGTATTGAAGAACGATACAAGGAGATCGCGGCCCAGGAAGTGCTCGACCAGTTCACCGATCTGCTGTTCCTCTCCAGCGAGCCTTATCCTTTCAAGGAAGAACATCTGAAGGAATTCGAGAAGATGCATGCGGGCACGCCGGCCGTTCTTGTGGATGGCGAAATGTTCAGCTGGTATGGCAGCCGGCTGTTGAAGGCACCGGCCTATTTCAAGGAACTTCGGGCGAAGGTGGCGGGGTTGCTGTAAGCGTGGCTGGCTACATTTGCCAGACCACCGTTCATGCGATCTCCAGCATTCCTGATAGTGTTTTTCATCACCTCGCTGTGCCCTGCGCAAAAGGTGGGGCTTGTGCTCAGTGGCGGTGGCGCTGCGGGCATCGCGCACATCGGCGTATTGCAGGCGCTTGAGGAGAACGAGGTGCCCATCGATTACATCACCGGCAGCAGCATGGGCGCGCTTGTGGGTGCCCTTTATGCCTCCGGCTTTTCACCCTGGGAGATCGATTCGCTTTTCCACACGGAGAAATTCATGATCATGGCCGCAGGCGGCATTGAGGAGAAACACCAATATTATTTCAAGCAGGACCATCCCGATGCTTCCGTGGTCACCTTGAAATTCGATCTGGATACCTCGCTGCAGACATCCCTCCCCACCAACCTGCGCAGCCCCGTGCTGATCGATTTCGAACAGATGGTCGGTTTCGCAGGTCCATCCGCGGCAGCGGGTTATGATCTGGACAGCCTGCTGGTCCCCTTCCGCTGCGTGGCTTCAGACATCACCCAACAACGATCGGTGGTCTTCAGCAAGGGCGATCTGAGCCAGGCGGTGCGCGCAAGCATGAGCTATCCGTTCTACTTCAAACCGATCAGCATCGATGGCAGTTTGATGATGGACGGCGGCCTCTACAACAATTTCCCGAGCAACGTGATGTATTCGGAGTTCATGCCCGATTTCATCGTGGGAAGCAACGTGGCGTTCAATGCACCGCCACCGAGTGAGGACGATCTACTGAGCCAGCTGCGCGCCATGATCCAGGAGCGAACGGATTATAGCGTGATCTGCGAGGAAGGCGTGATCATTGAGCCGAAGACCTCGGTCTCACTGTTCGATTTCTCCGATCCATCGCGCGCGATCCACGACGGATATGCTGAAGCGATGAGCCGCATGCCGGAGATCCTTGCGCAGGTGGACCGCCGTGTGAGCCGGGAGGAAATGAAGGCCCGGCGCGCGGCGTTCAAGTCGAAATTCCCGGAGATGATCTTCGGCGATCTCCAGGTACATGGCCTTGATCGGGACCAGACGCGCTTCGTGGAACGCAGCCTTCTCTCGCCGAACATGAAGACGTTCACCCTCGATCAATGGGAGGGGATCTACTTCCGCCTTTACGCCGATCGGAATATCTCCCTTCTCTATCCGAAGGCCACATATGTGAAGGAACGAGGCAACTACGATCTGGACATCCATGTGAAACCCGAGAAGGACCTGGAAGTTCGTTTCGGCGGCATGTTCTCCTCGCGCCCGATCAACACGGGAATGGCGGCGCTGCGTTACAACATCTTCGGCCGCACCTCAGGTTCCGCGGAAGCGATCACCTACTTCGGCAAATTCTATTCATCGGTGCAGGTGAAATTGCGCGGCGATCTTTCATCGCGTTTCCCGATCTACCTCGAGCCGATCTTCACGCTGCATCGCTGGGACCATTTCCGCAGTTTCACCAATTTCTTCGATGAATTCAGGCCCGCTTATGTGGTGATGCGCGAAGTGTATGGCGGGCTCAACGGCGGCATCGGCCTCGGCAACAAGGGGCTGCTGCACTTCGATCTGAAGTATGCCGAAACGAAGGACAGCTATCACCAGGAGCCTGATTTCACCAGCCAGGATACGGCCGATGTGACCAGCTTCACGCATCTTACCGCAGGGCTGCGCCTGGAACGCAACAGCCTCAACCGCAAACAGCACCCGAATGCCGGCGAGCGGTTCCGGCTGGAATTGCGCGCGATCGGCGGCGACGAGCTCACGGAAACACATATCCATTTCGAACCGGTACCCGATCGCTATCGCAAGCGGCACGATTGGGGTCTGTTGAAAATCTCGCTGGATCAATACCTGCTTTCAAAAGGTCACATCCGGTTCGGGTTGCTGCTGGAGGGCGTGTACAGTAACATGCCGATGTTCCACAACTACAACGCCACCATCATCCGGTCGCCGGCGTTCCAGCCGACACCGGAAAGCAGCACGTATTTCATCGAGGAATTCCGATCGCCGAAATATGTGGCCGGTGGTTTCCGAACCATCATCGCGGTGGCACGCAACAAATTCGATCTGCGTTTGGAGGGTTATGTCTTCCAACCCTACGAACCGATCATTCGCGGCGAAGGTGATAGCGTCACGACCGCGGCCGCGTTCGTTGAGCGTTATTTCATTGGCTCCGGATCGCTGATCTACCAAAGTCCGGTGGGTCCGGTGTGGTTCAACATGAGCTACTTCGATGGCCTGCGCGAACCGTGGGCCTGGAGCCTCAATTTCGGCTACATCCTCTTCTCACAAAAAGTACATGAGTAGCCAGCCGCAGATCACGCACGAACTGCTGGACGAGTACATGCAGGTGAAGGGCGAACTCGAAAAGCTATCCGATCGGCACGGGATCGATGCCGGGCTTTGGGAGATCGTGGATCAGTTGCTGCTGGACCTGCACATGATCCGCCATGGATATACCACCGAAGGCTACGAGCGTTTCGTGGATCGGCGGTTGGAGGAGGTTTGCACCGATCGGAGCGTGGTGGATCGGATGAAGGGGATCAGGTTGTGAGGAAGTATGTAAGAACCACTTCCGGCGCAGATCTCAACGGCACAACATAGTGGATCGCAGACCCCGCGCACGCGTTGGTCGAATTCTTCAAAACTTTACTTGACATCTTCTAGTTTAGGTGAACACTGCGACTTTCCGCAGTGATCCCAGATGACAGGAAGAATAGTCTTGGCCACGGTACTCAGCGGGATCGCATTTCTCTGCCAAGCCACCACATACTACATCTCACCCAACGGGAACGACTCGGACCAGGGCACCTCACCATCAACGGCTTGGAGAACGATCGGCAGATACCAGCAGATCATGTATTCTCTTTCTCCCGGTGATCAGGTGTTGTTCGAACGGGGCGGTATCTATCCCGGGATCGTTGGTATCGGTTCATCGGGTACCAGCTCGCTTCCGATCGTGATCGGCGCATACGGCACGGGTGAAAAACCTATCATCTCCGGGGGCGAACCGGTAACGAACTGGATCCAGCACAGTGCCGGCATCTGGCGCGCAGCACTTTCCACTGCCCCGAAATATGTGATCGTGAACAATACACCCATCACGGAGGCCAGGTTCCCGAATGCAGGTTTCATCCGCAACGAACAGGGCACGAACACGCAGATCGGGTGTTCGCAGTTGACACAGGGCAGTGGTGCGTGGATCGGCGCGAAAGTGCATATCCGGTGCACCAATTGGAGTTATGAGACCGCGAGCGTGACATCTTCCGGCAACGGCACCATAACCTTTACTCCCATCACCACCCATCTTGGGAGCCTGGACTGGGGCTTCTTTCTCAGCGGAAAGCTCAGCCAGCTCGATGTGCCAGGGGAATGGGCATGGGAGGATGGACAGCTTTATCTATGGGCACCGGGAAATGCGGATCCCAACGGCCTGAGCGTTCTGGCTTCGATCCATAACAAGGGAGTGGTGCCTCACTGGCAGCAACAGCACATCCGGATCGAGAACCTCACGATACAAGGCCAGACCTCCACTGCCTTGAGCAATGATGGGGCGAACAACGTTGTGGTCACCGGTTGCGAAATGAGGTTCTGTTACCTCGGCCTGCAAAGTTCAGGGAACAACAACCAATACATCAACAACGAGATCCATCACACCTTCGGATCGGCGATGTCGGTATATGATGCCGGAGTTCTCATCGAGAACAACACGCTGTTGGACATCGCGATGATCGCTGGAATGGGCGAGGACCAATGGGGATCATGGGGTGTGAGGACCACGGGCATAAACGCGGTGGTGCGCAATAATCGGTTCACGAACATCGGGTATATGGCCATCGATGTGAAGAACAACGCCGTTGTCGAGAGGAACGTGATCGTGAACGCCACTGCAACGCTCAATGATGGCGCAGGTATTTCATTCGATGAATGCAATGGTGCGCTCATACAGGACAATGTGGTTCGGGATTGTATCGGGAATATGGAGAGCGTGGCCGCGGATCACCACGATAATTATTATATCGTGATGGGGATCTATTTCGGCAACACTTCGATCAAGAACACGATCGTACAACGCAACACGGTCGTCCGGTGCAATGGTTCGGGCATCCATGTGGACCATACGATGGTATCCACAGGCAACCAGGTGAAGGATAACACCCTGATGGATAACAGGGTGCAACTGAGCCTTTCCGATTACTCGAACTACAATGGACCGGGCGCCATCGCGCCTTTTCATGTACCGGCATACAATGGCGTGTATACCGGGAACATCATGTACAGCATCCGTCCTGATCAACTGTGTCTTCGCCAATATCAGGTATACGCACCGGCCCATGTCGACTTTGGCACGTTCAACGACAACAGTTATTTCAGTCCCTACGATGAGTTGAGCATCATGATCCATAATTTCCATGGCGGACAACCCAGGTATTATACCCTGGAACGTTGGCAGGCCGTCTTCGGTGAGGATATCGGATCGACTCGCAGCCCGCTGCGATCCACGAGCTACACAACCGTGAACGAGTTGTCCGGGGATCTGATGGTGAACGGAGATTTCCTTTCACCAGTGAACGATTGGGTCATTTGGCCTACCAATGGACAGGTATCGGTGGATACGACCTATCTGGATGGCGGAGCTTTGAAAGCGAACCTTCCCAACACCCTCCAATATCCGTCCCTGTACATCAGAAGTCCCGATCAATTCGATATACAGAGTGGTGAATGGTACCGCATGCGGCTTAGCGTACAGTCCGATCTGCACGGGATATTCACCGCAAGCTTAAAAGGGGCCATGCAACTGAACAGCGGTAATACCATGAATGATCGGCGGTTGCCTTTCTCACCCGAACGCCGTGATCTGGAATTCTATTTCCAGGCAAATGCGACCGATCTCGCAGCGGTGATGTTCAGCAACGAATTCGTTTTCCAGCGATATTGGATCGATAACATCCAACTGCACCGTGTGTCTGTGCAGGAGTTGGATCCCATCGCGGACCATGTTCTGTTCGTGAACGAACTCCCGGTCGCCGGTCAATTCGCCGTGCCGGTTGGCTGCTGGTACGATCTGAACGGTGAAATGGTGACGGGCGATCTGACCATTGCGTCATATTCGTCACAGATCATCCATCGCATGGACCTTGAGGCTTGTGATGTTCCGTCGGTAGCATATACCGTGGGCGCAAGGGTAATGCTTGGTGGTGCCATGCTCTCCACAGGCACAATGCGCACCGATCTAAGGTCACAGGCACTTCTGCCGGTCACCGAACCCTATACCTCGCTCGGATCCATCATCGATAATAATGGCCAACAGATCTCAAATTCCGTACTTGCCGATACCGGTTCACAGGCCGTGGTGGATTGGGTATTACTCGAATTGCGCCATGCGGACACTGCATTCTCCGTGGCCTCACGTATGGCAGCTCTGGTACGGGCCAATGGTGATGTGATCGCGAGTAACGGCGACACTTTGATCACATTTCAAGTCCCCGTTCAGGGTAAGCATCTTGCGGTGCAACACCGGAATCATCTGGGTATAATGACGGCCGACCCGATCGCAGCCAATGGCCAGATCATCGATCTTACTGTCGAGGGTACTTCCACCCACGGGACCTCGGCACAAATGGAACTGGGCAACCTCCAGGCCCTTTGGCCGGGTGATGTGAATGGCGATGGCAAGGTGAGCTACATGGATGCCGACAATGACCGGGATGCAATATTGATGGCCGTCGATCCCGCCATTCCTTCCATCTCGCATCCAGGCTATTCCAGAACGGATACGAACCTGGACGGGCACACCAAATTCGCGGGTGAAAACAATGATCGGGATGTGATCCTGAGGAGCCTTGCCGGCACCATAACCGCAGTACGTGCCGGGCAGCTTCCTTAAACGTTCCCTCTGAGGCGATCGCGATCCCATTACGCAGTTTCGTCAGTTGAGATGCGAACTGGAAAGGCTTTTCCGATCGGAAAAGACATCGAGCATTTGGGCGGGATCCTGTCATGTCGCGGCTGCGCTTGCAAGTCCTCGGCCGTCAAAAGCACGGCCTCCGGGCTTTCCAGCTACGCCGCTTACGCAGTCAGGGGAAGACGATGGTGATCTTGTCGCTGATGAGCAACTTGTAACGCGATTCACCAGACCAATTGCCAGGGTGATCGAAACATCCGCAACAGGCCTGGAACCGCTGCGCTTTACGCCTCCTCCGCGATCGTGAGCAGCAGCTTATCGATCCGGTTGCCATCCATGTCCACCACTTCCAGTGAAAAGACCTCGTTCTTCACCACATCGCCTTCTGCGGCCATGCGTTCCAGCTGGTGAAGCACGTAGCCGGCGATCGTGGTGTAGGAACTGTTGTCCTCTTCGATCAGCTGGCGTTCCAGCCCATTGTTCAGGTCGCCGATCAGGATCTGTCCGTTCAGCAGCCAGCTGCCATCTTCCCGCTGCACCATTTCGGGGCTGTCGTCCTCATCATCATCGGGCAGATCACCCACGATCGCCTCCGTAAGATCATGCAGGGTCACCATGCCGCGAAGCTGGCCATGTTCATCGATCACCAGGGCCGCATACTGCTTGGCGCGGCGGAAACGGTTGAGGATCGTGAACGCCGGTGTGTTCAACGGCACCATGATCGGCTTGCGCACCACCCTCTCCAGTTTGAAATGCGGATCGTCGTAACCGGCGAGCAGATCGCGCAGGGTTATGATCCCCCACACTTCATCGATCGAGCCGCGGCCTACCGGGAATTTCGAGTGCACGCTTTCCTTCACTTGTGCGATGATGCTTTCCATAGGCAGTTCGCTATCGATCCATTCAAGCTCGCTCCGATGCGTCATCAGGGTCTTGGCAACATGATCGGTGAAACGGAACAGGTTCTGGTGCGCCTCGCTTTCCTCCTCCTCGAGCACGCCCTGCAGGTTGGCGGTGCGGATCATGCTGCGTAGTTCATCTTCACTCATCTCGTCGCCAGGCCGGTCCTTTATCCGCAGCAGCTTCAGGATCAACGAGGTGGATCCGCTCAGCAGTTTCACGATCGGCAGTGTTACGATGCTGAAGCCACGGATGATCGGCGCAGCGATCAGCGCCACCCGCTCCGGACTGTTCAACGCGATCGATTTCGGCACCAGTTCGCCCACAACGATCGTGAAATAGGTGATCGTGCCGATCACCAATGCCAATGCGATCGAATGCGCATGTTCATCCAATGCCGGCCAGCGCGAGAGGAATTGCACCATGTCATCGGTCAATGCAGCACCGCCGTAAGCACCCGAGATGATCCCGATAAGGGTGATCCCCACTTGCACGGAACTCAGGAAGGTCTCGGGATCATCGAGCAAACGCAGGATGATGCGCGCACTGGAGTTGCCCTTGTCCGCGAGCAGTTGGATCCTGGGCCGCTTCACGGAGACCAGCGCGATCTCGCTCAACGAGAAGAAACCGTTCAGCAAGGTGAGGGCGGCGATGATCAGGATCTCCATGGGGTGTGTACAAAGATGCGTTCAGCCGCCGCGATCGGTCCTTTTAGCCGGGTCCGGCAACGGAAAAGGCGCCTTGCGGCGCCCTTCCAGAATGGTGTGCGGCTCGATCAAGCCTGCGCGGCAGGCCCGCCAAAATTCATCGGTATCTCCGGCATCTCGGTCTCTCGCACCGAGCCGTGCACCGCTTCGAACTTGCTGATGTTATCGGCCAGTGCGCGCATGAGGCGCTTGGCGTGTTGCGGAGTGAGCAGGATGCGCGAGCGCACTTTCGCTTCAGGCACGCCGGGCATCACACGTACGAAATCGAGAACGAATTCCGAATTGCTGTGCGTGATGATCGCCAGGTTGCTGTAGATCCCATCGGCCACCTCTTCGGTGATCTTGATGTTGATCTGGTTGCCTTTTGGTTGGTCCTTTTGGTCGGCCATGTTCGTTGGGTTGTGAGTTCGAATTACGGGTGTGAGCGATGCCATCAAGCCCACTCAACACCCGCACTCTTCACTCGATCATTCTTCCACTTCCTCCTCCTGCAGACGGTCGGCCATCATGCGGGTGTACTCATCGCGGTTGGCCACGATCGTTCTCTGGTAGGCACGCGATCCGGTACCTGCGGGGATCAGGTGACCTACGATCACGTTCTCCTTCAAGCCGTTCAGGTGATCCTCCTTCGCGTTCACCGCAGCTTCGTTCAGCACCTTGGTGGTCTCCTGGAAGGATGCCGCCGAGATGAAGCTGTCCGTCTGCAACGAAGCACGCGTGATACCCTGGAGCATCGTGCGGGCCGTTGCCGGCTTGGCGGGACGTGCCTCCACGAGCTTCGCATCGCGCCGCTTCAGGCCGCTGTTCTCATCACGCAGCTTGCGCATGGAGATGATCTGCCCAACGCGCATGGTCGGACTGTCGCCGGATTCAGTGACCACCATCTTGTCATAGATATGGTCATTCTCCTCCATGAACTCGATCTTGCTCACGCTCTGGCGCTCCAGGAATTTGGTATCGCCCGGATCTTCGATCTCCACCTTGCGCATCATCTGGCGCACGATCACCTCGAAGTGCTTGTCGTTGATCTTCACGCCCTGCATGCGGTAAACCTCCTGCACTTCGTCCACGAGATATTCCTGCACCTTGGTCGGTCCCTGGATATCCAGGATATCAGCCGGTGCGATGGAACCATCGCTCAGCGGCTGGCCCGCCTTGATGAAGTCGTTCTCCTGCACCAGGATGTGCTTGCTCAGCGGAACGAGGTAGTACTTGCGCTCGCCGGTGCGGCTTTCCACGATGATTTCGCGGTTGCCACGCTTGATCTTGCCGTAGCTGATGATGCCATCGATCTCGCTCACCACCGCCGGGTTGCTCGGGTTACGCGCCTCGAACAATTCCGTTACGCGGGGCAGACCACCGGTGATGTCACCGCCCTTGCCACCGCTGCGCGGGATCTTCACCAGGATGTCACCTGCCTCGATCTTCTGGCCTTCGCTAAC
>JAEZDL010000239.1 GCA_023418095.1 Bacteroidota bacterium | reverse complement strand
CTGGGAACCGGGAACAAGCGCGGCAACGCCCAAATTCACTTCACTCCGATCGCCTTCTTCTTCGATCGGGCCATCGTGCGATCCGGTTTCACTTCCTCCACTTTCCCGTATTTCTTCCCGCGTTCGCGGCCCCATTTTGCGATCTCCTCCAGCAGCGGAAGAAGGGTTCTTCCTTCCCTGGTGAGCTTGTATTCCACGCGAGGCGGCACTTCGGCGAAGATCTTCCGTTCGATCAACCCGTCCTTTTCCAGATCGCGCAATTGGAGCGAGAGCATCTTTTCGGTGATGCCCGGGATCAGCCGCTTGAGCTCGCTGAAACGCTTCGCTTCCTTGCGCAGATACCATAATACCACGGTCTTCCATTTGCCGCCGATGAAGTCCATGGTGACATCCAGCGCACAATGGTATTCGTGACCATTCATCAGGATCCGGTATTCCTTGCCTTCGATCAGCATGTTGAATTTTTTTTTTCGATCGGATCGGCTTGTGGCCACGCTTTTCCGGTCGATCGGGTTCAATACTATCATCTGTGACAGCTCTTGTGGAAAAGATAGTTGCATCACAATTTTACCGTCGCTGAACAAAGGAAAGGAAACATTCAACAACTTGAACAATGAAGATCGGAATACTTGGAACAGGCGGCGTGGGCAGGACCATCGCCGAGAAATTGACAACGCTGGGTCACGAGGTCGCGATCGGTACGCGCGATGTACAGAAGGCGCTTGCGCGCACGGAAAAGACCATGATGGCAGGCGCACCGCTGCCGGAATGGCTGAAGGCGAACCCGGCGATCAGGCTGGTGACGCATGCAGAGGCCGCGGCATTCGGCGAACTGGTGATCAATGCGACGAGCGGCCAGGGATCGCCGGAAGCGTTGCGCATGGCGGGGAACGGGATCAATGGAAAAACACTTTTGGACATCTCCAATCCGCTGGATTTCTCCAAGGGGATGCCGCCCACACTTACGGTCTGCAATGATGATTCGCTCGGCGAATCGCTTCAACGCAAATTCCCCGAAGCGCGGATCGTGAAAGGCTTCAATACGCTTGCTGCGCCGCTGATGGTGAACCCTGGGATATTGCCGGAACGGACGAACCTGTTCATCTGCGGAAATGACGCTGGCGCGAAGGAAGAAGTGAAGGGATTGATGACCTCCTTCGGGTGGAAGGCGGATGAGATCATCGACCTGGGCGACATCACCATGGCGCGCGGAACGGAGCAGATCCTGCCGATCTGGGTGCGGCTGATGGGCGCGTTGGGCACGCCGATGTTCAACTTCCGGATCGTGAAGGTGTGATCAATGCCAGGCGCCGAGGATCGCGCCGATCAAAGCAAGAAAGGTGACCTGGTAACCGGCATCGATCGCCCAAAGCGTGAGGCTCTTTCGCTGGTACAGGTAGTTGATGCCGGTGGATGTGGCCACGAAGGCCAGGCCGATCGCCAGGCCATGGTAAAGACCGACAAGCCAGGTGACCTCGGAAAGATCTTCGGTGTGCCAGATCATGGCCAGGCCGAGCGCCATGATGAAGGTGAGGAACAACGTGGTGCCGAAGATCATGCCCATGTTGGCCCCTTTCTTCATCTCTTCTTCCGTCAGGCCGACCTCACGGATCCACGCATCCTTGAACAGCACACTGTACCATAGCGCGCCCAACGCAAAAGCAGCAAGTGTGGCAACGATCACCGCGAACCAGTTGATGTAGCCAAGTTCCATTTCCGATCGGTTTTGTGGACCGAATGTAATGGATCAGTGTACCACGATCAATTTCTGCGCTGGCAGCCGGCGATCGGAAAGATGTAGTGTGAAGGTGTAAAGCCCGGCCGCCAGATCGGAGGTGTTCAACTGGAAACTTCCGCGATCGGAAGTGAGGTCGATCGAACGCACCAATGCGCCTACCGGATCGAACAATTGGAATTGTGCATCCCCTACCGATGAAGGCAGATCAAAGGTGATCCAGGTACTCTCGTTCGCGGGATTCGGTCCGGCGTGAAAAAGTTGAACATGATCTTCTGCGATCGCGGAAGGACCGGTGCCAGTTGTAGTGATGATCAGATCGTCCCAGTAGAACCCATCGTAGCTCACGCCCTGATCGGAACTCAGCCTGATCCGCAAATGCATCGGCGCGCCGAGGTAATCATCGAGCCGGATCTCTTCCCGGATCCAGTCGGGTTGCTGCCCATCGTACACAGGATCGCCTTCACCCTGGAACGGTGCACCGGGACGCGTATGCTGGCCACACAGCGGGTTCCAATTCGATCCATCGGCCGAAGCGAGGAATTGCACATGATCGTACCGTGCTTCGATGTCCCATTTTCCCTGGAAGTTGAGCACCGCGGCCGCAGCGTTGGTAAGGTCGATCGGCTGCAGGAGCGTCATGCGGATGTTCGCATTGTCCGGATAATCCCCGAACTCCGAATCTGTGATCGAGTTCGGATCGGAAAAAGCATCTTCCATGGTGACATCCCAGCCGAAATTCTGCCAGTTGGAAAGGTCGTTCCCGTTGTCCGCGAAAGCGATCATGGGTGCTCCGAAGATCTTGGTGATCGTGTCGCGGTAGATGAACGCCCCGTTGTCGATCGCGATCGCATAGCTGAATTCGTCGCCATCGGTGAGCGTGGGATCGAGCGCGATCGTGATCGAATCCGTGCGCTCTTCCAGCAACGCCATGTTCTCCATCACGATCGGATCACCGGCTGAAAGAACATTCGCGATCGGTTCAATCGAGATGGTGAGGGTTCCGGGTTCGGTGCCGAGCCGCTGGATCATGAAAGAAGCATGCGTGTCAAGATCACCAACGATCGGCCCGCTGCGATCGAAGGAAAGCGCGAATTTTCCGGTGAGGTGCGCAGTACGGAGATTCTGCCAGATGTTCTCCATGCAGATCGTGGGGATCTGCGAGATCGGTGGCCAGAACCCTTCGCCTTCCCGTCCAGCTTCGGGCGTCATCGCGAAGATCTTGGGCTTGGTATCCTGTTCGCCGTACATCCAGTCGTCTGAATCGCCGTTCGTTACATAGTTCACCGTTTGGTCCGCCGTGCCGAAGCGATACCGGTTGTCGTTCGTGAGCAGATCGCTGTAATTCACGAACACCGCGGAATCGGGCGTGTAGAATGAAGGCTGATAGCTCCACGGATACACGAGCAGATCGCCATACGTATGATAATTCAACGCGATGCGGAATTCGTGATCGTTGCAGAAGTCGCGCATGGCCTGTGTTTCCGGTTCAGAGAACGCCGATGGACCGCGATAAACATCGGACATCGGATTGGGTGATGATCCTTCGTTGTCGAATCCCCAGCCAAGCCCGTAATTGCGATTGAGATCCACGCCAAACGTGCCATCGCCGTTGTTGCGACGGTTCTTCCGCCACATGCCGCCGCCATCGGGCTCGTTCAGTTCATTGAACACATAGCCATCCGGATTCACGCAAGGCACGAAGTAGAGTTCGAGGTTGTCCACGATGTAGGTGACTTCGTCATCGGTGCCATAATTCTCCAACAGATACCACATGAAGGTGATCAATTGATGGAGCGAAGCCGGTTCGCGCGCGTGGTGCAAGGCATCATAAAGCACTTCGGGTTTATCCTGATCGACGTCCGGAAAATTGGAGATCCGCACGAAATGGATCGGCCTTTCCTCATGCGAACTTCCGATCGGTGCCTTTGCCGAGATCAGCTGTGGATAGGCTGTGCGCATGGCATCGAGCTGATCGAGCATTTCCTGCCAGGTGAAGAACCCGCCCATGGAACCAAGGGAAAAATTCTGCGGAAGCGGATAGTTCACAGGCGCGTTGCAGAATTCCCGATCGGCCTTTGGAGAAGCGATCGATGGATCGTTGTTCCGATCCCGGTAGTACTGGGAAACATCCTCGATCAGGATATTCACTTCGAACCCCGCGTTGCGCGCGATCGAGATCTCCAGATCGCTCAGATCCGTCTCGATCCACAAGCCTTTCCTTCTTTCACCGTGATCCACAGCGATGCCAAGTGCGGAAAGTGAATGAAGCACATTCTCGCCCTGATCGAGCGGGATCCGAACGCGCGAATATCGATCCTGGGCCGGTGCTGCCGATCCGATCAGTAAAGCGATCGACAGCATCGAAAGAAGCTTGGTAGTGAAATTCATCACCGTAAAATTAGGTGATGTACGATCGGGCCGATCGGGGCGGTCACCGCTTCGCCGCGTCGAGCATCTCGCGGATGCCGCCCACGCTGCTGAGCACCCCGGTGGCCTCGTACGGCATGAATACCGTGCGATTGCCTTCGCCTTCGGTCACCATCTGTTCCAGCGCCTGTATGTATTTCATCGCGATGAGGTAATTCGCCGGATCGGCCTTGCTTCCCTCGATCGCAGCGGTCACCAGACGGATCGCTTCCGCTTCACCCTGTGCGATGCGGATGCGGGCCTGCGCTTCACCTTCGGCACGCAGGATCTGCGCGTTCTTTTCACCTTCGGCCTGGCTCACGGCTGCATCGCGAACACCTTCAGCAGTAAGGATCGCAGCGCGTTTGCTCCCTTCTGCATCGATGATCTGTGCGCGCTTGTCACGCTCGGCGCGCATCTGCTTTTCCATCGCTTCGCGGATGTCGCGTGGCGGATTGATGTCCTGCAGTTCCACACGGTTCACCTTCACGCCCCATTTGTTGCTGGCATCATCCAGGATCGCGCGCAGCTTCGCGTTGATCGTATCGCGGCTGGTGAGCGTTTCATCGAGATCCAATTCACCGATCACGTTACGCAGCGTTGTCTGCGTGAGCTTTTCGATCGCCATGGGCAGGTTCTCGATCTCGTACATCGCCTTCACCGGATCCATGATCTGGAAGTAGAGCAGCGCGTTGATCTCGGTCATCACGTTATCGCGCGTGATCACGTTCTGTCTTGGGAAATCGTACACCGTTTCACGCAGATCGATACGTGCCTTCTTCACGAACTGCACGTATTTGTTGCCATCGGGCAGATCGCGCGTGAAACGGAACACGATCTCGCGGGGCCGATCGATGATCGGAATGATGATGTTGATGCCCGCTGTGAGCGTGGAATGGTATTTCCCCAACCGTTCCACCACCATCGCTTCACTTTGTTGCACGATGCGGATGCCTTTCGCGACAATGAAGAGCACGAACAGGGCGATCAGTAGAAGAATGATGGTTCCGGCTTCCATTGGATCAGTTGTTTTCGATCGGTCTAACGATAAGTGTGTTGCTCTCGACGCGCACTATCTCCACCAGGTCGCCAACGCGCAAGGCCCGATCGGAGATCGATTCGGCACGCCAGTCATCGCCCGCGGCGGCCACGCGGCCGAGGCGCAATCCGGGTTCGAAATCCTGCGTCACCCGGCCCCGTTGCCCGATCAACGCATCCTTATTGGTGCGCACATCGGGACCTTGTAGCATGCGTTTTCGCATGATCGGGCGAAGCAGGAAGAAAGTGATCAGACTGAAGATGGAGAAGGCCGCAAGTTGGATCGCTGGATCGAGATCGAGCGCAGCACTGATGCTCGCGCCCACACAACCCACACCCAGGCAGAACAGGAAGAAACCCGGAGCGAAGATCTCCGCGATGAACAAGATGATCGCCAGCGCCGCCCACCAATACCACGTGAAGAATTCCATCGGCAGTTTCTCTTTCGGGTGGGAAATTAGCGGAATGGAACGAAGCGCGGAAAAGATCAGGATGAACGGTACTTCCGATCGCTGAAAGGCAACATTCCACCGGGAATAATTGCTGCGGGAACCGCCATGTGATCGTTGTGCGATGCCCTACTTTGCGGCGCGATGCCGTCCATTATCCGATCGGGAGCCACCAAATGGCGCGATCACATCTTCACCTACCTGGCGGAAGCCCTGGTGATGTTGGGGACGATCCTGGTGTACAAGCTTGCCGCGGATCGGTTCGGCGATGACGGCTTCAACATCTACGCGGTCGCGCGGCGCACGAATTCATTTCTGCTGCCGCTGGCCATGCTCGGGCTTTCGGTGGCCGTGGTGCGATCGGTGGCCATGGCAAGGAGTGAAGCGGAAAGGCTTGATCTGTTGCGGAGCGCTTTTGTCCTGCTCGGGATCGTTTCGATCGTACTGGTGGCGATCTTTATCCTGCTTCCCGGGCAACTTGCCTTTCTTGTATTCGGCGATGCCGCGCTGGAAGGTTTGATGTTGCCCCTCGTGGGACTGGTGATCGGCCAGATATTGCATTCGTTGCTTTACGCGTACTGGCGCGGGAGCATGCAAATGGATCGCGCGAACATGTTGCAGGTGATCGACCTGGCGATCGTTCCGCTGGTCGCCTTCTTCGTTTCCGGATCGATGCGCATGGTGTTGTTGAACACTGCGATAGCCTGGGTCGTGATCTCGATCGTTCCGCTCGTCGTGATCCTTTTCACGCGCAAGGCCGGCATTATTTCCGATCGGAAACGGGCCTTGTTGAAATACGGAGCACCGCGTGTGCCGGGCGATCTGGCGCTCGCAGCATTGCTCACGATCCCGGTGTACATCATCAACCATACCCACGGATTGGCTTCCGGCGGACAGGTGGCCTTCGGGCTCACGCTGCTCAACCTCACCGGTGCGCTCTTCGCGCCGATCAGCCTGTTGATGCTGCCTTCCGTGGCCGGTGCACTTTCACGCAAGGATCACGCTGCGGTGAAAAGGGAAGTGATCCGCACGCGCAATGGAGCACTGCTCATTTCCGTGTTGCTGGTGGCGATCTTCCAGATCTTCGCGCGACCGATGCTCGATCTCTACCTTGGTGGAATTCCGCCGGGACTGGCGACCATTACACGCATCATCTTCTCCGCCGCGATCTTCTATGCGGTCTTCATCTCACTGCGCAGCGTACTGGATGCTTATTACGAGACCGCCCGTAACAGCAGGAACATCCTGATCACGCTGGCGTTCTTTTCGATAGGGGCCGCGTGTTACCTGTATTTCCGGCTTGATCTGGAATTCCTGCTGGCGATGATACCGGGCTCCATGCTGCTGCTGGCCTGGCTCACGTGGCGCGATGTACATGCCATCATCTCCAATTCCGATCGACAGGAATGAATGCAGGGAAGGAAACGCATTCATTGAAAGCACTGAAACTGCTTTTGATCATTCCGGGACGGCCCGATGGGAACGAACTGCCTTTCGCACGGCGGCAGGCGCGGCATTTCGCCGATCGATACCATGCGGATGTGCGGATCTTCTTCCTTCGCGATCGCACATCGTTGAACGCGATAAGGCACGCCGGCCATGCATTCCGATCGATCGAAAGCGAGTTCAAACCCGATGTGGTACATGTGCATTACGGTAGCATGACGGCTTTTTTCGGTGTGATCCATGCACGCGCACCGGTGGTGATCACATTCCATGGAAGCGACCTGAACCCGACACCGACCGATGGCCGGCTGCGCGATCTTTTCGGCCGGATAATGTCACAACTGGCCGCGCTGTTCGCCAGCGGCATCATTTGCGTAAGCCGTAAGCTCGTGGAACGTTTGTGGTGGCGGCGTGGCAGGGCAAAGGTGCTTCCAATGGGTGTCGATCTCGATGGCTTCACACCTATGGATCGGGAGGAATGCAGGAAGGCGCTCGGATGGGACCCCGATGAAAAAGTGATCCTTTTCAATGGAAATAACCCATCCTTGAAACGGCTCGATCTCGCTGAACAGGTGATCGACGGTCTGGTCCGGAGGAATGTGCCGGTCCGGCTCGAAGTATTGAAAGGAGAAATACAGCCAACGCGTATGCCGGTGATCATGAATGCTGCTGATGCCTTGCTACTTTGCAGCGATCAGGAAGGCAGCCCTACCATGGTGAAGGAAGCGATGGCCTGCGGGCTGCCCGTGGTGAGCAGCGATGTGGGTGATGTTCGCGAACGTACCCGAGGGGTTTTTCCCGGTGCCGTGGTGGAGCAGGATGTGAAGCGATTGACCGATGCGCTCGGATCGGTATTGCAACTCGATCGCCGCTCGAATGGTCGTGAGAAAGCCGTGGAGAACGGCATCGACGCCGCGCAGATCGATCTGGCAACATATCAGTTCCTTTGCGACGTGGCTTCCCGGAAATGATCGGTGTGTGGGCATATCTCCTCCTGGCGATCGGAACGACGCTCTTCGCCGTTGCCGCACGCTGGCTGTTCCTGCGCACAAGGTGGTGGAGCCTGCCGATCGGACTTGCCATGGTCTTTTTATGGACCCTGGCCGGTGCATGGTCCTTCATCGGCGATGCGATGAGCGGTTTCCAGTGGTACAGGATCGGGCTCAACTACCATTACCTCATGGAGAAGATGTTCCCGTTCGAATTGAACGGGGATTATGTGCTGTCCCTTCTTGCATACTTCCTGTTCCTTGCAGGCCTTTTCGTACCGATGATCATTCTCCTGAAAGATGGAACTGCGCAGCGCCCGGCGCCCCAGCGGACCATCACGATCGATCATCGGCGGGCCATCTTTTTTGGCGTGGCGATGATCGGCCTTTCAGTGATCATGGTGATGCCGATCATTCTGCAGGCGATCGCGGATGATGTAAGCTTCTATCTCGCTGTGAACGACCACTCCGGCCGTTTCGCATCGCTGCGATCCTTCGCCGATCAGGCCGCCGCGTTCTCGATCATCTTCGGTTACGCCACGTACCTTGTTGCAGACCGGCCGGGCGCATTGTTCCGCGGTAAAAAGAGGGGTTGGCTCGACCTGGCCTTCCCGATCCTGCTCGCCATCCTCGGCATTTACACCGCACTGCTCGGCGACCGGCAGATCATCTTCACGTTCTTCCTTTTCTCGGCCATGTACCTCGGGGTCTTCACCGGCCTGCGAGGACTGCGGAAAGGCATCGCGATGATCGTGATCTGCGTAGGTGCCATCTTCATCGGTGGATGGATCAGGGACTTTTCGTGGACTGAGATCAAGACCGCGCAACGCAAGGAACGCACTTCGGACAAGTACTATCATTTCAGGCTCGAGAGCATCCAGCATATTCCAGAAAAGAAGGGGCGCATCGCGCAGATCGGCCGGTTCTTCTTCACCAATGAGATGTTCGCCGCGCATTTCAGCATGTACGGCGTGCTCCATCGCAACGTGCCGGTGGAACCAGCGATCAGTTTGCGTTATCTGGCCGCGTCGCTCAGGCCATCGTTCATCGATCCAGAGCGTCCTTCCACTTCGTATGAGCATTATGCAATGCACGCACGGTTGACGCCTGGGCAGGGTTACACGATCCATCATGCGTCCGCGTGGTACATCAACGGCGGCTGGCCCGGGATCTTTTTCGGCGGTTGTCTGCTTGGCGTGATCTGGGCATCGCTGATCCGAGTTTCACGAAAGAGCAACCGTTGGATCCCCGATCATATTCCGCCGTTGCTGCCGCTGTTGTTCGTGGCTTTTTTGCCGGGAATGTTGCGTGCCGGTCCGGAAGCGTACAAAATGCTTCTTGTTGAAGCGTTCGCATTGCCGATCCTGCTTCTTACGATCATGCGGGTCCGTGATCGGAAGACCGATACTTCACTTCAACCGAACGCGAAGTGGGCCGAAAGCAATTGAAGCCTTTACCTGCGCAATGCCGCGTAAGGCTGGTGATCCCCTGCCGGAACGAAGCGAAATACATCGGTCGGTTGATCCGTTCGATCGCTGCGGCCGATCGGCGGAACATCGATCTGCAGGTCTGGATCTGCGATGGCATGAGCGATGATGGTACGCGGGAGATCATCGCGCGTGAAATGCAGGACTGGCCCTTCGTGCGACTGGTGGACAATACTGCGAGAACAACACCGCAGGCCTTGAACCTGGGCCTGAAGGACCGCGAGTATGAAGTGGGGATCATCCTTGGTGCGCATGCCGAGATCGATCGGAACTTTCTGCAGGAGAACCTTAACGTACTGCGCGAGCGGAGCGATGTGGGTTGTGCTGGCGGGGTGATCGTGAACGTGTACGAGAACATCACGGCGCGCAGGATCGGTGCTGCGATGGGCCATCCGTTCGGGGTCGGCAATGCGCACTTTCGCACCGGAGCGGCCGAAGGTTTCGTGGATACGGTGGCATTCGGCGCCTATCGTGCCGAGGTCTTCGAGGCGATCGGCCTTTTCGATGAGGAGCTCGTGCGCAACCAGGATGATGAGTTCAATTTCCGTGTGGTGAAGGCCGGCTTCGGGATCTATCTCTCTCCGCGGATCCGATCGAGCTATTTCGTGCGAGGGAATTACAGCAAGCTGTACCGGCAATATTTCCAGTATGGATTCTGGAAGGTGTACGTGAACAGGAAACATCGTACGGTAACCACGATCAGGCAACTTGTCCCCGCGATCTTCGTGCTTTCACTATCGGTCCCGATCGTCATCGGGATCTTCTTCCCTTTCTTTTTTCTCTTGGTGATCGCCGTGTTGTTAGCATATCTGGCCGCGGCAACCGCAAGCGCATTCCGGGCCGCTGAGGAGATGGCCGATGTACCTGGTGTGATCTTCGCCTTCATGATCCTGCATTTCGCCTATGGGCTGGGGTATCTGCAGGGATCTGTTGAATTGGTGTTGCTGGGCAGATCACCTGCCGAGCGGGCCGGATCGATGACGCGGTGATCATGAGGGAGCAGATCCTTATAAACGCCATCGATGCACACGGCAGGCTTGTGACGGGGTTGCTCTTCCTGCTG
Organism: Bacteroidota bacterium; assembly: GCA_023418095.1. Lineage (GTDB taxonomy): Bacteria > Bacteroidota > Bacteroidia > Flavobacteriales_F > PHOS-HE28 > PHOS-HE28. The sequence continues at coordinate 3,874 of JAEZDL010000239.1, read as the reverse complement.
GGTCTTTCACTTCCGATCCTTCCTGCAGCGATCCCAATGTTGATCGTGTGCCTTGTGCTCGCGATGTTATATAGGCATCGGCCGATCACCTGGCATGGCGCCGATCGGGATTTCGACCGATCGGTCCTGCCCTGGATGTTCGCTCTCTACATCATCCACGTGATCGGAATGGCGTGGACCACGAACACGGGTTTCGGTCTTTTCGATCTGGAGATCAAGTTCTCGCTGGCGTTGTTCCCGTTCCTTTTTCCGTTGATCCCGAAAGATTCCCGGCGCGGTGGAGAGATCCTGCAGATCGGATTCATCCTTGGCAATGCGCTGGTGGTACCGATCTGCTCGGTCCCGGCGGCGTATGAGACGTTGACGGATGTGGACATACACTGGAACCAGCGTTTCATCGCATCGTATTTCTCGCTTTTCCTTCACCCCACGTATGCCTCGCTATACATGTGCATGGCGCTGGCGATGCTGTACCTGGGCAGTGGCATTCCCGGTGTTGGCGCGGTTCGCAGGCGCCTGGTGGCAGTGGTACTCATCATCGGTGTTGTGCTCATGGCCTCCAAGATGGCGTGGTTCGCGCTGCTTCTCCTGGTGGTGCAGATCATGGTCGCGAAATGGAAGGATCGCGCGATGCGGAGAGAAGCGGCCGCGGCGTTGGCGGGTGCGCTGATCGCTTTGGGTGCCCTCCTGATGTTCTCTGAATTCGCTGCGGAAAGGATCAGGGAAATGGGCGCGGTGATCGCCGGTGGGCGGGTTGAAGGCGCCGGTGAGAACAGCTCGGGTCTGCGGCTGATGGCGTGGGAAGCCGCAACAGAGGTTTTCCGATCCGCGCCATTGTGCGGCGCAGGTACCGGCGATGTGAAGGATGGATTGATGGAGGTATACGAAGCGCGTGGATACACGAGCGCGTTCGAGCAGAGATTGAACGCACACAGCCAATTCCTGCAGACCGCGGCAGCACTGGGCCTGATCGGCCTCATTCCTTTGATCGGCTGCCTGTTGTTCCCGTTGCTCCATGCGATCCGCCAGGCCGATCACCTTGCCATTTCCTTCCTCGGCCTTCTGCTCCTGAATTGGACCGTGGAATCGATGATCGAAGTACAGGCCGGTGTGATCTTCGTTGCGGTTATCGGCTTGTCGCTGGTGATGCGCTCCGTGCGATCTTCGCACCCATGATCCCTTTCAGCCCGCCACGCATCGATGATGTAACCGTAAAGGCCGTTGAAGAAGCGCTCCGATCGGGATGGATCACCACCGGGCCGCGCACCAAGGAGTTCGAGCGGAAGCTTGCGGAATATTGCGGCGTGGAGCACGTGATCGCGCTCAACAGCTGGACGAACGCCTGTGAACTCGTACTGCGCTGGTTCGGGATCGGACCGGGTGATGAGGTGATCGTTCCAGCGTACACGTATTGCGCCACTGCCAACATCGTGATGCATGTTGGCGCGAAGCCGGTGATGGTGGATGTGCTGGACGATTTCACGATCGATCCGGATCGTCTGCGGGAAGCGCTCACGCCACGGACGAAATGCATCCTGCCCGTGGATGTGGGCGGGCTTCCCGCGCGGATCGACAGGATCTTGCACATCGCCACAGGAGCCGGGGAACGATTCGATGCGGCGAACGATGTGCAGCGCATGCTGGGCAGGCCGCTCGTGCTTTCCGATGCCGCACATTCCTTCGGTGCATTTTTCGATCGAAGACCGATCGGAGCGCAGGCCGACATCACGGGTTTCAGCTTTCATGCGGTGAAGAATCTCACAACCGCCGAAGGCGGAGCACTGGCCTTCAACCTTCCGAGACCGTTCGATCACGAAGCGCTGTACAAGCTCTTCAACACCATGAGCCTGCACGGGCAGAACAAGGATGCGCTCGCCAAGACGAAGCCTGGTGCGTGGCGCTACGATGTGGAGTTCCCCGGTTGGAAGTGCAACATGACCGATCTGCAGGCTGCGATCGGAGTGGTGGAGTTGGAGCGCTATACAGGGACAATGGAGCGAAGGAAAGCGATCTGTATGCGCTATGAAAAGGCGTTCAGCAACGATCGCCGGTTCGTGGTGCCACTGCTGGAGGATGATCGACGGGAAAGCAGTTATCACCTGTACATGTTGCGGATCGCGCAGGCCACCGAAGAGCATCGCGATCGGATCATTGAACGCATCGCAGAGCAACAGGTGAGCGTGAACGTTCACTTCATTCCCTTGCCGATGCTGAGTTTCTACCGATCGCAGGGCTATCGGATGGAGGATTTTCCGAAGACCTATTCAAATTACAGCCGTGAGATCAGCCTGCCGGTATATTATGATCTTACCGACGATCAAGTGGATGAAGTGATCGCTGCGGTGAAGGCCGCGGTGAATGAGGTGATGAGGAATGAGGCATGATCCCGGGATGAAACGCCTCTTCGATATCCTTTCATCTCTGATCGCCCTTATCGTTCTTTCACCGTTCCTGCTGATCCTTGCGATCGCCATCGCGGCCGGATCGCCAGGTGGCGTGTTCTTCCGCCAGGTCCGCGTAGGTAAAGGAGGGAAGCCCTTCCATCTCCTGAAATTCCGATCGATGAGGCCCGGGAGCGAGAAGGCCGGGCAGATCACCGTGGGCGAGCGCGATCCGCGGATCACCACCATCGGCCATTTCCTGCGCCGCTACAAACTTGATGAACTTCCGCAGTTGATCAATATCCTGAAAGGTGACATGAGCATTGTTGGGCCGCGGCCCGAGGTGCCGAAGTATGTGGCCTTGTACACCGCCGATCAGCGGCGCGTGCTGGATGTACGGCCTGGATTGACCAGCCTGGCGAGCATCGAATACATCAATGAGAATGAATTGCTCGGCAGGAGCAGCGATCCCGATCGCACGTATGTGGAGGAGATCATGCCGGCCAAGCTGGCGCTGGATCTTCACTATGTGAACGAAAGGGATCTTTTTCTCGATCTGAATATCGTTCTGCGGACGGCGATGCGTTTATTGCGCTGATCACACTTCCGCTGGCCCCAGCAGGTCACGCAATTTGCCGAGTTCCTTGGCCCGCTCGCTGTCGCCGAGCTTTTCGTAACTGTTGGCCAGGTTGTTCAATTGCCTGCGGATGATATCCACATTGGAACATGGTTCGAAGAAGGAGGCACGCGGTCCGATCTTCAGTTTCTCGAGGAATTCGTTGATCTCCTTTCTCCCGAGAATGTCGCCCTGGCTGAACGCGTTCACATAGAAGAGCACATTACGCTCACCTTTCGATGCAGCCTCGGCGATGCCAGACCCGTCCACGAACGCGAGCACGAAATGGTTCGGCAGATTCACACCGCGCAGGGGCAGTCCCAGATCCTCCGCGATCACCTGGTAGATGATCGCCAGCGACAACGGATTCCCTGTCTTGTTCTCGAGCACCTCGTTGATGTAGCTGTTCTGCGGGGCATGGTAGTTCTTCTTGTTCCCCTTGAACCCATGCACCTGGAAGAAGATGTGATTGAATACGCGGATCTTCTCGAATGCGGTAAGGTGATCGTTCAATTCGAGCCAGATATCCTGGCGGATCGATGCGAGCTTCGCCTTCACGCGCATCTCATCGAGATCGGGGTAACGGTAGCGCGAAACGATCATCGCACCTTCCAGCAGATCGGTGCCACCACTGGCGATCCATGTCCTCAGCCGGTCACCGATCGCACCGATATGGATCGTTTGCAGGATATCCTCGATGCGGTTGCGGAACAGGTCGCCAAGGTCCTCGTATTCCCAGGCACGCTCCAATTCGGGCACCACATTGTCGCCGAGCGAAACGATCCGGTCGCGCACCTGCAGGTACACGTTCTCATCGGGATCATCGATCAGCGTGATCAATGCCTTGATCTCATTCTCGCTCATCTTCTTCAGCTAT
>JAEZDL010000116.1 GCA_023418095.1 Bacteroidota bacterium | reverse complement strand
CGTCATCGGGCAGCGATCCCGGACTGATATCCGCGCCGTTGCCGAATTCGCGGGTGTTGCAGAACACCAGCATCAGCAGTTCATCCTCGATCACCTGGCCGTTCACCTGGATCTTCACGCGCATCGGTTTCGTGGAAAGGATATCCTGCAGGATGATCTTCGCATAACCCCACATGCCACGCTTCTTCGATCGATCGAATTTGTGCGCCACACGAGCATCAAAACCGATCCCGGCGGTACCGAGGAAAAGCAGATCGTTCAGGTAGCAGACATCCATCGATCTTGGCTTTCCGGTGAAGGCGAGATCCAGCGCCTTCAATGGATCGAGTGGGATCTTTTGCGATCGCGCGTAACCGTTGCCCGAGCCCATTGGCACGATGCCGAGCGGAACATCCGATCCGGTCAGCCCGCAAGCGATCGCGTTCAGTGTACCATCGCCACCGGCGCTGATCACGCGATCGAAGCCACCGGCGATCGCTTTTTGGGCGAACAACTTTCCATCACCAGCCTTCGCGATGATCGACACTTCGATCGTATGGCCGAGCTTTTTCGCCAGTTCATGCGCATGCACAACGATGCTTTCCGCCTTGCGTTTGCCGGAACGCGGATTCACGATCAGCGCGATCTTCATGGCCGATCAGGCTGATGGATGAGTTCGCCTCGACGCATGTGTCCGTTGAACTGCTGGATCGCGGCCTTCAGTTGAAGTTCCATTTCCGCAGCGATCAGCGGGTCGGGATCATTTTCGCCCAGCGCGATCATGTTCACGACCCGTTCGCCATCGAATTGGATCTGCATTTCATTGCCGATCGCATTGTAGAGTGCATTGCTGCGCATGATCGCATACGAAGGTGCTTTCCGATCAAGGGCGGAATTGCCGAAACTGAAGAACGGACGTTCGTAAGCGATCAACTGCATCAACGTGGGTAAAATGTCGATCTGTTGTGTGACACGATGCATTTCTTCCGGCGCGATCCATTCAGGTGAATAGTAGATCAACGGGATCCAATAGTCGATCGCGGTGGAATAGTTCTGGCCGGTGCGTTCGATATCCGCGGTGTGATCGGAGGTGATCACGAAGATCGTGTTCGCGAACCAGTCCATTTTTCGCGCTGTCGCAAAGAAGTCGCGCAATGCATCATCGGTGTAACGTAACGTCGCGTGGATCTTTTGCGATCCCGGTGGAAATCGATCGGCTTCATCGGCCGGAAGTTCGTACGGATGATGCGAGCTCAGCGTGAAGAGACAGCTCACGAACGGTTGCTTTTCCCGATCGAGCTCGTTCGCCCAGAATTGCAGGAAAGGCCGGTCGCGGATCCCCCAATGTCCGTCGTGATCTCGATCCCGATCAGGATATTCGTTCAGTCCCACATACCGATCGAAACCCGCCGATCGCGTGAATCCATCGAAGCCCATAGTTCCGTTCCTTCCACCGTGAAAAAAACTGCTGGAATACCCCCGATCGGCAAGCACATTCGCGATCGATGTGAACGGTGTGCTGGCGTACGGTGAAGTGATGAACGCTTCGTTCATCATCTCCGGAAGGCTGGCGAGTATCGCGGGAATTCCATCGATGCTGCGGCGACCGTTGGCGTAGGCGCGGGTGAAATTCAGCCCTTGCCCCATCAACGAATCCAGGAAGGGCATGTGGCCTTCGCCGCCGGTTAGCCGCGCGCTGTACACGGCCGAAAAACTTTCCAGGACGATGATGCAGATGTTGGGATCGCCCTTAGATGGGCTCAGGGTGACATTGTTATGGATCACCGGCCAAAGCCGATCGGCCTCCTCCTGTGACATGTATTGCCGATCTTCCAGAGTCGGTTTGCCGAGCGTCATCAGCATGGTGAACGGGGTGTTCAAAACGATCGGAAGCCGTTCCGGTCCGCCATATTGCGCCGCATCGAGCACCTGGAGCGGGATCAATTGAAAGCCACCGCGCGAAGCGATGAAGAGGAGCGCGATCGCAGCGAAGCGCCAGGCGAATTTCTTCCAACGTTGCGTTGCCGGCGGAGCGATCCAGTTCTCCGATCGGCGGTAGAAGAGGCCGATCGAAAAAAGCGCGACCAGATAGATCAGCAAAATGTGCCAGTAATCGCGCAGGAAAGCGGGAGCCAGGTTCACCGTATCGCCGCCGGAGAAGAGGAAGCCGAGGAAATCGGCCGTGGAGCGTTTCATTGTGAACGCGTAGTACCCGAGATCGATGCATTGGAAGAAAAGTGCGATCGCGTTCACCAGCATGAACACCGCGAATTGCACGGATCGGAAAACGCCGCGTGGCCGCGGCTGGATCAGGAACAGCAGGATCCACGGAAGGTTGGTCCACGCGATGGCGCTGAGATCGAAACGCAGGCCGCCGAGGAATGCGATCAGCGGTGGATCGGGAAAGAGCGGGTGATTGTAGATCCAGAAGGCAAGGCGCAGCAGGGAATAGATCAACAACACGGCGCCGAGCCGCAGGAACAGCACGGCGAATGGGGAAAGGGATCTGGATCGGCGAACAGTGCCCATGAAGCGCTGCGAAGATCGTTCGATCGGTGGCTCGAAGGTTCGGGCGAATTCCTGTCAGGTCGTGTCTTCGCCTGCAAGTACGCACTCCCTTCGGTCGCTTG
>JAEZDL010000037.1 GCA_023418095.1 Bacteroidota bacterium | reverse complement strand
CGGCGATCTCGCCAGGACACCAGGAAAAAGTAAACGGCCCGATCCATGCGGATCGGGCCTTTTCGAAGATCGAGTTGAAGTCCGTTCAACGCACGATCAGTAATTTTTCCGAACGCTGATCCCTACCCTTGAAGATCCGCACCACGTACACACCGGCGGCGATCCCCGATAGGGCGATGTCCATGGAGCTTTGTGGGCCGATCGATCGGCCTGAGCGATGGATCATGCGGCCTGCTGGATCGATCACCTCCAGTGAACGGATCACTTCATTGCCGCCATTGCTTACACGGAACGCGCCATCAGCAGGGTTCGGATGGATGGTCCAATTGTTCACTTCGACCTCTTCGATCGACAACGGGCCACAGAGCGCAGCGCTTACCAGGATCTGGTAAGGTCCGCTTGAATTGTTGAAGGGGTCATCAAGGATGGGCACGTAGTAGGTTCCAGCAGGCAGGTCCTGGTAGATGTAGGAGGTGTTCCCATCACCGCAAATGGTATCCGTAATTGCTGTAAAGAATGTCACTTCATCCGTGGGACACGTTGTTGTGAGCCAGCCCAATGTGTTGGCCCATACAGGATCCTGGCCGCAGTACGAAACGGTGACATTGCTGCAGGCGAGCAGGCTGAATGAATGCCATGCGACAGGGGCCGTGTTGGGATGTGCCGGCAGAAAATCACCCGCATCCGTAGCGCCGGTGTTGTCGCCGCTGAATTGCAGGAAATTCCCGATCTGCAATTCCTGTGGCGTCACACTGCTGCATTCATCGTTATCCGGCACACCGCACGATGTGGCGGAAACAGTGAGCGTGTATTCACCGAAGGAGTTGTTGAACTCATCACGCAATACCGGGATATAGTACGTTCCCGCTGGTACGAGATCGAAGGCGAAGGTGGCGTTCCCATCCCCGCAAAGGGAATTGTCCACCCATGCTGCCGGTGCCCCGTTCAAGGGATCGCCCGGGCAGGTCAGAAGCATCAGGCCAAGCGTATTGGTCCATGCCGGATCGGTACCACAGTAATTGATCTGGATGTAGGTGCAACTCGTGGTGGTGACGGCGTGCCATACAACAGGTGCTCCTTCAAGATCACCGGGTACGAAATCGCCATTGCCCGTGGCGAGACTGTTATCGCCTGCGAACGTGATCGTATCGCCTGCGAGCAGTACCGTGGGCACGGCATCCGAACAGAGATCGTTCTCAGCCAGTTGGGGGCAGGCTGTGGTCGTAACATTTATCGAATAGGTACCGATCGAACCTTCGATCTGCGGTACCGCGATGTAATAGGTTCCGGGCGGCACGCTCCAATGCTCATAGATGGTGTTGCCGTTATCGCACGCGGTGAAAGAGCTGGGTCCGCTGTTGATCGTACCCGGGCAGTCCGTGAAGAGGAACCCCCAGGTCTGCTGCCATACGGGATCCTGTGCACAATAGTCGAATGTGATGTTCATGCACGTGGTGGTGGTGAACGCATGCCATACCACGGAAGCACCCAGGAAAGGTGACGTGGTGGCGAAATCCCCCGCGGAAGTGGCTGCGGTATTGTCTCCGGTGAAGGTCAGCGATCCGCCCTCGGTCAGTGGAACGGGTACTACTTCAGCGCATAGGTCCGTGGATTGTGCAGCGGCGTTGAACGTGGGCAACAGGATCGCCACGCTCAGCATGATCCGCTGGCAGAGTGGTAGAAGTTTCATCATTGGTGTTCTCTTATGGGCTGCAATTTATGGGTCGTTGGGCCGCGATCGGGTCATCAAGTGGTCCGTGGTGATGGATGAGTGACTTTCACAATGATCCATCGATGTTCATTTCTCCCACTTCTTCCCACCACGTGTGGCTGAATATTATGTAGCTGCATCAAGCCTTCGATGAACTTTTGCTACACTTGCTGCGTTGCAAGATATCAACAATGGGTAAAAAAGTGGGAGATGGTGGTAAAAAGTGGGCGATTTCGTCTACTTTCGCATCGATCTCGCATGGTCTCATATGCTGAACCTTCTGGGCGAATACGAACTCCGATCGGATGCAAAAGGGCGTCTGATGCTGCCTTCCGGCCTGCGCAAGCAGTTGGCCGGCGAGGTGGAGAAGGGGTTCGTGATCAACCGGGACGTTTTCAAGCCCTGCCTGGTCCTCTATCCCATGGTGGAGTGGGAGCAAACGCAATCCATGATGCGGCGGTTGAACCGCTTCGTGGAGAAGAACCTCGAATTCATCCGCCGCTTCATGAACGGGGCGACACAGGTGGATCTCGATGCCAGCGGAAGGCTCCTGCTGCCGAAGTCGCTCACCGATCACGCCGGCATCAGGAACGATGTGGTGCTGATCGGAATGGTGGACAGGATCGAGGTCTGGAGCAAGGAAAAGCATTCGCAGATGCTGCGCGAGAAAGTGGATCTCACGGCACTCGCCGAGGATGTGATGGGCAGCCTGGGCAATAACGATGGCCAGTGAGTACCACGCTCCCGTTCTTTTACAAGCCTGTCTCGAAGGATTGAACATCAACCCCGGTGGCACCTACGTGGATGTCACGTTCGGCGGCGGTGGCCACAGCGCGGCGATCCTGGAGAAGTTGAACGGCAGGGGGCGGTTGATCGCATTCGATCGCGATCGCGATGCATGGGCGAATGCGGCACTGCTCCGATCGAAAATTGCTTCGGATGGTCCAGGGTTCACTCTGGTGCGATCGGATTTCCGATGGATCAGGAATCATCTCCGGTTCCTTGAAACACTTCCGATCGATGGACTCCTCGCCGATCTCGGAGTGAGCAGTCACCAGTTCGACACTGGGTCGCGCGGTTTCAGCTTCCGGTTCGAAGGCCCGCTCGATATGCGGATGGATCATCGCGCGAAGCGCACCGCAGCGGAGTTGCTGGCGCAAAGCGATCACGCTTCACTCAGCACGCTGCTGCGCAACTACGGCGAAGTGGACAATGCTTCCAAGGTCGCGCAACGCATCATCGCAACCAGCGCCGATCGGCCGATCCGCACAACGCAGGATCTGGTGGAAGCACTCGCCCCGGTATCGCCACGCGGTAAGGAGAACAGCTTTCTCGCGCAGGTCTTCCAGGCCTTGCGGATCGCAGTGAATGATGAGCTCGGTTCGTTGCAGGCGCTGTTGGAGCAAAGTGCCGATCTGATCAGGCCAGGTGGCCGCCTTGTGATCATGAGCTACCACAGTCTGGAGGATCGCATGGTGAAGAATTTCATGCGAAGCGGTGATCCAGGTGGAGTTGAGAAGAAGGACATCTACGGGAATGTCGACCGGCCGTTCAAGCCTTTGAGCAGTAAAGCGATCCAGCCAACGGATCGGGAAATAGCACAGAATCCGCGCGCACGTAGTG
>JAEZDL010000273.1 GCA_023418095.1 Bacteroidota bacterium | reverse complement strand
ATTCCTGAATGATGTGATCGCGGCCATGGAACACTTCGATCGGAAGATCCCAGATCGTATCGTTCTTCTTCGGATTGATCGTCCACAGGAGTGAAGTGATCTGCGGGAACGCGTCCTTCAAACCTTGCAGAAGTTTCACCCGCGCTTCTTCATCTTCATGCCCGAGTGCGAGCAGCACCATCCATTCACCGTTCGTGCTATTGCGAATAGTGAGGTTGCGGATGAAACCGACATGTTCGCGCACGTTGTAGAATGACAGATCATTTTCCGCCGCGAAGAGCCGCACGAACAACCTGATCGCATTGCTGGGATCGGCCTGCAGGTGACATTGCGCAATGTCCAGCACTTTGTCGAACCGGCCGGGAATATGGAAGCCCAGCGCGTTCCGATCGCTGATCTCACCGAGTTCAGCAAGTTCTTCCGAAGTGAACCAACGGCTGCTGCTTCCGGTGAATTCGAGCTTGTTCCGGTAGTAGGTCAACTCCGGCGAAGCCAGCGCTGGCGCCACTTCCGGAAGTTCCAGCGCGCCGATCCGCTCCAGGCTATCGATCACATGCTGGCGCTTGTATTCGAGTTGTTTTTCGTATGAAAGATGCTGCCACTTGCATCCGCCGCAAACCCCGAAATGCTGGCAGAAAGGTTGAACGCGATCGGGCGAAGCGGTGATCAACTGCTTCACTACAGCTTCCGCATGACGGCGTTTTTTACGCGTGATCTGCAGATCGGCGACATCACCCGGGACGGCGCCCGTAACGAATACGACCATGCCTTCAACCTTCGCCACGGCCGTTCCTTCACTGCCAGCACTGGTGATCGGCACCGCTTCCAGGATCTGGGGCGGCGTATTATTCCTTCTGTTCCTTGAGCTCAGTGCGTGGGGTCGATCGAGCGTGATGATCCTCCGATCGTGCGGCAAAGCTACTTGGCAGGCTTACCTTCATGCCATCACTATCCTTTCAATAACATGAAACATCTTCCACTTCTGATCGCATCGATCTTATTCACGTGCACACTTACGGCCTGCAGCGGCGAGGAAGAACGGCGCGGTACGCCGCATGAAACCACCACGGGGACGAACAATGCAGCCGGTGAAGGGGACGAGATCCGTCCCGGAATTGATGGGAGTGAAGCAACAGGGCAGGGCCCGAATGATACGATCAGCCGTGGCGATGATGGTGCGACGAGCTACTGAGCGATCGATCCGCCAAAGCTCCCGAACTTCGCACCATGTTAGGCCTGCAATTGCCCACCGATCCGCGGTGGGCGGATCTGGTGCAAAGCGATCTGCCCGAAGTACTCAGCGATCACGCCTGGTGCGAACAAAAGGCGGCGAGCAACGCGATCAGCATCATTGTGCGTTATCCTGAATTGGATGAATTGGTGACCGAGCTAACCCGGATCGCGCAGGAGGAATTGGAACATTTCCGCCAGGTGGTGGAAAAGATCCATGCGCGCGGGTTGCAACTTGGACCTGAGCGGAAGGATCATTACGTGAATGAGCTGATGCAGTTCGTGCGCAAGGATGGTGGCCGCGAGGAAAGGCTTGTCGATCGGCTCTTGTTCAGTGCCATGATCGAAGCGCGCAGTTGCGAGCGGTTCAAGCTTCTCACTGAGACCGTGGAAGATCCCGATCTGCGGGAATTCTACCGTGAACTCATGATCAGCGAAGCGGGTCATTACACCACATTCATCGGCTTCGCGCGCAAGTACGGTGGAAGAGTGGATGTGGACCAACGTTGGAAGGAATTCCTGGCGTTCGAAGCCGATCTGATCCAGCGTTACGGAAAACGCGCCACCATCCACGGTTGATCAGCATCTTCGCGCCATGGCAAGGGAAGTGACCGCGGAGATCATCTCGATCGGCGATGAATTGCTGATCGGGCAAACGATCAATACGAACGCGGGATGGATCGGTCGTGAACTGGCCTTGAACGGCATCCGTTGCACGCGTGTACGCACGATCGGAGATGACAGGCAGGCGATCCTCGATGCGATCGCTTCCGCGAAAAGCGATGTGCTCCTGATCACCGGCGGACTTGGCCCAACGAAGGATGATATCACCAAACACACCTTGTGCGAATTTTTCGGAACGCGTTTGGTGCGCAATAAGGAAGTGGAGCAGCGGATCGCCGGAATGTTCACAAGCATGGGGCGCGAACCGCTGGAAGAGAACCTTTCCCAAGCCGATCTGCCGGAGAAGTGCACCGTGATCCCCAACCTGCGTGGTACCGCCAGTGGAATGTGGTTCGATCTTGATACCGATCGCGTGGCGGTGAGCATGCCCGGCGTGCCTTACGAGATGCAGGCCATGATGCGGAATACGATCCTGCCCATGCTTTTGGATCGGTTCCATCCGCCCACGATCATCCACCGCACCATACTTACCACCGGCCTCGGTGAAAGCCAGTTGGCAAAACGGATCGCGGATTGGGAGGATGGGCTGGAAGCCGATCGGATCAAACTTGCCTACCTGCCAAGTCCGGGCCTGGTGAAGCTGCGCCTGAGCAAATACGCGAATGAGGATGCCGCAGCGGCAGCGGAAAGCGTGGATCGGAAAGTGAACGAACTGAAATCGTTGATCCCTTCGTTGATCTTCGGTGAAGGTGAGGATCGGCTGGAAAAAGTGGTGGGAAGGGCGCTGAAGGAAAGAGGACACACGCTTTCCCTCGCCGAAAGCTGCACCGGCGGAAGGATCAGCAGCCTGATCACAAGCGTGCCGGGCTCATCGGCCTATTATACCGGCGGCGTGGTGAGCTACGCTAATGCGGTGAAGATGGAAGAGCTCGGCATCCCTGCGGACATGCTGCGGCTTGAAGGCGCGGTGAGCAAGGCTGTGGTGGAGAAGATGGCGATCGGAGTGCGCAGCGCGTTGCGCACCGATTGGAGCATAGCCACCAGCGGCATCGCAGGTCCCGATGGCGGAACTGCCGATCGACCGGTGGGCACTGTTTGGATGGCTGTAGCAGGTCCACAAGGAGTGATCTCGGTGGTAGGCCATTTCTCCGGAACCCGCGACCTGGTGATCGAACGAAGCTCGCTGGCAGCGCTGAACATGCTGCGAAAAGCACTTCTCGATGTGCAGATCCGCAAACCGATGGTGGATGAGAATCTGTGATGCGATGGGAGCATCACAGGAATTTGTTACATTTGCAGCCCCGTAACAAGGAACGCCATGTCAAAGGTCTGTCAGATCACAGGAAAGCAGGTGATCTCCGGTAACAAGGTCTCCCATTCCAATGTGAAGACCCGCCGCACGTTCGCGCCGAACCTCCAGGATCGGAAATTCTTCATTCCGGAGGAGAACAAATGGGTGAGCCTACGCGTGAGCGCAGCAGGCATGCGTACGATCAACAAGATCGGCATCTCCACGGCGATCAAGCGTGCGAAGGAAAAAGGCTGGTTCAACGCCTGATCGGATCGAATTTGGCGGGTACGGGCGGATCGCGTAAATTCGCGGCCCTGTTCCTGGAACACAGGTAAACAAGCGAAAAGATGGCCAGTGCAAAGAAAGGTAACCGCGTTCAAGTGATCTTGGAATGCACCGAGCATAAGAGCTCCGGGCAGCCTGGCACTTCGCGCTACATCACCACCAAGAACCGGAAGAACACCACCGAGCGCATGGAGTTGAAGAAATACAACCCCATCCTGCGCAAGATGACCGTTCATAAAGAGATCAAGTAAGCTGCGCCTTCGCGCTTCCTAACTCAAAAATCAGCGCTACGGCGCATGGAACATGGCAAAGAAGACCGTTGCAAGCCTCAAGAAAGCCGATGCGAAGACCTTCACCAAGGTGATCCGTATGGTGAAGAAGGAAAAGACCGGCGCTTATCAGTTCGTGGAGCAGGTGCTCCCCACCGATGAGGCCGATAAACTCCTCTCCGGCAAATAAGCCGATCTGAACGTCGAATTGAAAAGGCCGCTGCCGCAGGGTGGAGGCCTTTTTTCACTTAAAGGCATTTCATGGCATTGTTCGGATTATTCGGGAAGACCAAGAAGGCACCTGAAGTTCAGGAGGCCGAGGCAAAAGAACAGAAGGAGGAGCTCGATAAGGGTCTGGAAAGATCACGATCGGGTTTCTTCAGCAAGCTCAGCCGCGCGGTAGCCGGAAAAAGTGAAGTAGATGAAGAGGTTCTCGATCAGCTGGAGGAAGTCCTTGTATCCAGCGATGTGGGCGTGGAGACAACGCTGAAGATCATAGAGCGGATACAGGCGCGGGTGAAGCGTGACAAATACGTAGGTACCGGTGAATTGAATTCGATGCTCCGGGCCGAGATCGCCGATCTGATGAAGGATCCGCAGCCGATCAGCAATGCCGTGAAACCTTATGTGATCATGGTGGTGGGTGTCAACGGCGTGGGGAAGACGACTACGATCGGAAAGCTGGCGCACGCATTCAAGAAGGAAGGGAAGAGCGTGATGCTCGGCGCCGCCGATACATTCCGCGCCGCGGCGGTGGATCAACTCAGGATCTGGAGCGAGCGCGTTGGCGTATCGCTCGTGCAACAGGGCATGAACGCCGATCCGGCCGCTGTAGCTTATGATACGGTGGAAAGCGCAAAGGCGAAAGGCGCGGATATCGTGATCATCGATACCGCCGGCCGCCTGCACAACAAGGTGGGGTTGATGAACGAACTGACCAAAGTGCGCAACGTGATGCGCAAAGTGATCCCCGAAGCGCCGCACGAAGTGCTGCTCGTGCTGGATGCGAGCACCGGACAGAACGCGATCGAACAGGCGAAACAGTTCACGCTCGCGACCGATGTCACTGCCCTGGCGCTCACCAAGATCGATGGGACGGCAAAGGGCGGGGTGGCGATCGGCATCAGCGACCAGTTCAAGATCCCGATCAAATACCTGGGTATCGGTGAAGGGATCGATCACCTTCAGTTCTTCGACAAGCACGCCTTCGTGGAGGCGCTCTTCAAGCAGTAAAGGCTTTAGTGCTGGCGGCAACCCTCACAGGCGATCACGATGAATTCCGTGCGCCGGTTGCGGTGATGTTCCTCTTCTGTGCATTCCACACCATCCTTGCACCGGTTGAGCAGATGGCGTTCACCAAGACCTTTGGCCACCAACCTTTCCGGCTGGATGCCACGTGCGATCAAATGTTCGCGTGTCACCTCCGATCGGCGCTGGCTCAACGCGTCGTTGAAGGTGGTGCTGGCCCGGCTGTCCGTATGTGAACGGATCTCGATCTTCAACGTGGGGTCCTGCTTCAATTCACGCACTACGAGCTCGAGCTCCTTTGCCGCGAGTTCATCGATCACGTCGCCTCCGCGTTGGAAGAATATGGGCCGCAGGCCGATCGCATCGCCGATATCGGCTCCCAACCTCATTGGTGTGAGCATGCTTTCCTCCGGCCCGGCCAGAACTTGTTCAAGGAACATGAGCACGCGAAAGTCAACGCGCACGGTACGGGCGAAGTAGCCGGCCTTATTGAAAGTGACATCCAGGGCGAGATCATCGCCGAACTGGCGATCGGGGATCTGGCCCTGCGCTATTCCATTGTCATCGGTAACACCATGGTAGAGCACGGTGCCGTCCCTTGAATCCTCCACGGTGACCGTAACCCCTTCAACCGGTGCATCGGTGATCGCATCGCGAATGATGGCGTTCACCGGCAGGTCCATCACGCTGTTGAGGTACACGTCCGGCAATTCGGTGTTGCCATGTTTGGAGACCGCGATCTCCTCCAGCGGAACTTCCATATGCGCTCCGCCGGGAATGGTGGTGCTGACGAACGCCGGCAGGCCTGGATCCTTGAATTCGTAGATCCCGTTCTGGTCGGTTACGGCACGATCGATCTCGCGGCGATCCTCGTCGATCAGCTGCATGGTGAGGTGCGGAACGGGGCGCGCGGTGCGTTCGTCCAACACGCGCCCCATCCATACACGTTCCTCTTCCGGAAGGCTGTGCGTGCGGAACATGAAGATATCCTCACCGCCGATCGATCCTGCGCGATCGGAAACGAAGAAACCCATGTCACCCGTGCTGTCGAAGCAGATCCCGAAATCATCCCGCGGTCCGTTGATCGGCATTCCGAGGTTCTCCAATTGCGCACTTTCAGCACGCATCCGCATCCGGAAAATATCCAGGCCGCCCAGGCCGAGATGCCCGTCCGATGCGAGATAGAGGAAATTGCCATGCACGTAAGGGAACATCTCATCGCCTTCGGTATTGATGGAAGGTCCGGCGTTCACCGGTGTTCTCCATTCACCACCTTTCTCTCGATCGCAGTACCAGATGTCCTTTCCACCGAAGCCACCGGGCCGATCGCTGGTGAAGTACAAACGCAGGCCATCCCGCGTGAGCGCCGGGTGGCCATACGAATGGTCGGGATCATTATGGATGAACGGTTTTTCCCTGGACCAGCCCCCATCGGTTGACTTCATCTCGTACAACTGCAATTGGGTCACATCGCCCGAAGGGCTTCTGCTGCGGCCATTCCGGTTGAAGAAGAATTCAGATCCATCCGCGGAGATGATCGCGTTGCTCTCGTGATGATCGGTGTTCACACCTTCACGCAACGGCTTCACATCGGTGATCGCACCTTCCGCATCGATCGCTCCATGATAAAGGTTCAGGAATGGCTGGTCGTTCCAGGTATGGTGCCGTTTCACGAGATCCTCCGGCATCCTCGCAGAGGCGAAGATGAAGCGGCCATCGTGGATGAACGGCGACATGTCCGTTACGCTGCTGTTGATCCCGATCTTGATCACCTTATGGGCGAGGCCCGGGCGATCCATCAGTTCAGTGAGCTTTTGCATGGATGACGCTTTTCGCTGTCCCCGGCTGTCGCCGGGCGCCTTCAACGCGAATAGCTCCAGCACATCATCGCTTTGCTGATACTTCCCCGCGTTCCGCAACAATTCGGCATGTCTGTAGATATCCTCTGGGGTCGCTTCCGGAGATGCCGCCACCAGGGCGTACCATTTCGAGGATCCATCCGGATCGCGCAGGTTCCAATGGCATTCAGCAAGCCTGCGTGCGTGCGGAATGCTTTCGGCCCCCTGATCGAAGGCCCGCTCATAATGTTGGATCGCCTCCAGGAAGCTCATATCGGCAAAGCACCGGTCCCCTTTGCGCAACGCGGCCTTCTGCGCGAATGCACAATGCGAGGCGAGAAGGGCCGTGAGTATGAACGTTATGTGAAGGCCGGACCTCACGTTCAGAAATAGCGGGGTGATCGCATCCTTTTCTTGTTGTAGATCGGATCGAAGCTGAACATGATCTCGTGGCTTGCATAGCGCCTGTAGGCCACCGGCCCGATCCCCATGTCGTAAGCGTAACCTGCCCGGAATTGATCGTTGAACTGGATCGATGTGATCGCGCTGATGCTTCCTGCCGTGCGATAGGCCGCACCGATCCACAGTTTTTCGAGGAACAGCACGTTGGCCGAGAGATCGGCGTTCAACGGCACATTCTCCGCAGCGCGGATCAGCATGGCGGGTTTAAGCTTCACCTGCCCGAGAGCGATCACGTATCCCGCGGTAACGAACAAGTGCGGTTGCTCCACCATGCTTCCGATGTTCCCATTATCGCCGCCGGAAGACAACAGGGCGTTGCGGCGCAACTTCGGTATGGATGCACCCACATATCCGCGTGCGGACCAGAGGTAGATGCCAAAACCATAATTCGGCAGCAACGTGCCCGCCTGGTCCACGGCGAAGATCGGATCTTCGGGGTCGGTGTGCTCCACCAATGAATTCTGGAACTGTGCGCGGTTGAGGCCGAACTTGAGGCCGAAGGAAAGCCGGGTGCCCTTGCTCAACCGGATCCGGTATGCGAGATCGCCGAAGATGCTCGAGTTGCCCATGCGCCCGATCCGATCATCCACCACGCTCAATCCTGCTCCGAAATTGCCCTGCCGGACCGGTGCATGCATCGATAACGAATGGGTGACCGGTGCACCTTGAAGGCCGCTCCATTGCATTCGCGTTACAGCGGTGGCATTGAGCACATCGGCACTGCCCGCGTAGCCCGGATGCACCGCCATCATATTCCACATGTACATGGTGTACATCGGATCCTGTTGCGCACGCAAGGCCGCGAACGATCCTGTTAGGAGGCAGATGAGAAGGACGAGCTTATGCCGGATCATCTGTTCAGTTGGATGTAACCGGTGAGGGGCTCATCGCCTTTGCCGAGATCGAGCTGGTAGAAGTACACGCCCGCGGGAACATCCCCATCCACCTGGCCACCCCAATCGTTGCGGTAGGGTGATGCACGTAACAATTCGGATCCCCAGCGATTGAAGATGATAAGTTCATTTCCAGGGTATGCCGCAAGACCCTGGATCTCCCACAGATCAGCGATGCCATCGCCGTTGGGTGAGAAGCCTGCCGGTACGATCAACGCCTCTTCGCCGTCCTGCGCAACGATCGTTACGATCGCATCACATTCCGCCACGTTCCCGCTCTGATCGGTGGCTGTTACATGCACGGAATGGTAGCCGGTGGAGGTGAAGGTGAGGGGAGAAGCCTGGATCGAAGGTGAAGTGTCGCAGTTGTCGGATGTTGAAGCGATCACGTCCCAGGGTGCGATCGTATTGCCACCGGAGATCTGGGAGATCGACAGGTCCGTGCATTCCACCAGGGGGGCGATCGGATCAATAACTGTCACGGTGGAAGAACAAGTGGAGAAGGAACCATCATCATCCGTCACCGTGAGCGTTATGGATGCCGTTCCGAGATCATCGCAACCGAATGAAGTGCGATCGATGGTGATCTGTACGATCGTCCCATCGGGATCGTAACTGCCCGCATCGATCTGCGCCGGCAGGGCCTGGGCGCTGCCACTGCCATCGAGAAGAATCGTTAGATCGTTGCAGATCGCCACGGGAGGGACCGGTGAAACGACATCGATCGTCGTAGTGCATTCGGCCGCGTTGCCTGCCAGGTCGATCACCGTGAGCGTAACCTCGAAAGTGCCGGTGTTGCTGAAAGTTCCAGGTGAAACGAGCATTTCGGCGATCCCGCAATTGTCGGAACTTCCACCGTCGATCATCGCAGGGTCCAGTCCGACCGTCCCCGTGTTGTCAAGGTGAAGAACTGTTGAGGTACAGATCGCGATCGGCGCCGCATCATCTGTGATGGTGATCGAAAAGGTGCAGGTCGCACTGTTGCCCGAAGTATCCGTGGCAGTGTAGGTGATCACAGTGATACCCACCGGAAGGAACGATCCGCTCGCGGGGCCGCTGCTCTGCGTCACATTCACGCCCATGCAATTGTCCGTAGCGGTGGGAGCGGTCCATTCCACGATCGCTCCACATTGACCGGGATCGTTGGATATGTTCTGATCGGGCGGGCACGACGTGAAGACCGGTGGCACCGGATCCGATACGGTGATGGAGAAGGAACAGGTCGTTGAAATTCCTGCCGCGTTCGTGGCCACATAACTTATCGTCGTGGTTCCGATCGGAAGAAGGCTTCCGTTGGGCGGGCCTTCAGTCTGTACGATCGTCGCATCGGAACACTGGCCGTTCACGGTGGGCTCTGTCCACGTGGCGGGAACTTCGCAGCTTCCCGTGCCGGTCTCCAGAAGAAGATCACCCGGGCATCCTGTGATCACAGGCGCCCCCTCGAATTCCACCGTGATGGTGAAGGAGCAATGGGCCGAGTTCCCGGATTGATCCAGTGCTTCATACGTGATGGTGGTGACACCGATGGGGAAGGTGCTGCCGCTCGGCAGGCCTTCGATCAATTGCGGTTCCTGATCTGAACAGGGATCGATCACCTCAAGTGGATCCCAGTTGACTATCGCGCCGCATTGGCCCGGAGCGTTCTGTACCAGAATATCACCCGGACATCCCGTAATTACCGGTGCTTCCAGATCGATCACCGCGACCGAAAAAATGCACGTGCCCGTGTTGCCCGCCACATCGGTGGCATCATAGGTGATCTGCGAAATTCCGATCGGGAAGGTGCTGCCGCTTGGTGGTCCGCTGGTTTGCACCAACGTTGTGCCCGGGCATGGATCGAGCACGGCCGGTCCATCCCAATTCGCGATCGCGCCACAAACTTCAGTTCCAACATTCAATTCGATGTCCGTGGGACAACCTGTCAATTCCGGAGGGTCCTGATCGATCACCAGGACCGTGAATGAACAGATCATGGTATCGCCTTGTGTATTCGTTGCCGTGTATTCGATCGTGGTGGAGCCCGGTTGAAAATGATCGCCGCTTGATGGACCTGCCGTCTGGGTGATCAAGGCCCCGGGGCAATCGTCGATCACTCCGGGAAGTTCCCACGAAACAAAGGCGCCACAACCGTCAGCTTCAACCGAAATTTTGGCGGGGCAGCCTGTAATTTCCAGCGGCTGTGGATCGGTGACCGTAATGGTGAAACTGCAGTAGCTGGTGTTCCCGGCGCCATCGATCGCCGAATATTCCACGCTGGATGTGCCGATCGGGAAAAGGCTTCCGGCAGGCGGTCCAGCGATCTGCTGGATCGATGCACTGCAGCCTTCCAGGGCCGTTGGTGCCGCCCAGTCGACCTGCGCACCGCAACTTCCCAATTCCGCCTGCACCACCAGATCACCCGGACAGCCGATGATCTGTGGTGCTTCAAGATCCATGACTGTCACACTGAACGTGCAAACCGCTTGGTTCCCCGAGGGATCGGTAGCGGTGTAACTTACGATCGAGGTTCCCAGCGGGAATTGGCCTCCGTTCGCCGGACCGCCGGTTTGGGCGAGGCTCACGGAACAATTATCCGCGGCCTGAGGTGGATCCCATTCAACGACTGCGTCGCATGAGCCTGGATCGGTGGGCCGGGTGATATCGGCAGGGCATTGAAAGAAGGCAGGAGCTTCCTGATCGACCACGGTGACAGTGAAGGAGCATGTGCTGCTGAAGCCCATCGCATCGGTCACCTTGTAGGTATTCACCGTAGTGCCGGCCGGGAACGCACTTCCTGAAGGCAGGCCTGAGATCAGTGTTGTAGTTGCGCCACTGCATGGTGAAGCGCCCGCCGGTATGGGGTGTACCACCACCGCGGTACAGGAACCTGGGTCGGTGTTGGTGGTGATGTTCGAAGGACATTGGATCGTTGGCATTCCTTCGGTGCTGGGCCCTACGAGCAAGCGTGCCGGATAGGGCACGGCATCATACGCGAACAGCATATCGTCCGCCGATCCGCTGTTCACCACGATCTTCACTGAAAGCCGCCGGTTCGGGCCGAAAGTGTGGGAAACGGATCCCAGATCGATGATCTCTTCGATCCATGTGCCGGTGTCGTTCGCGTCCCAATCATTCCGGCTCACCGTTACCGAAGCAAGTGCCACACAATCGCCGCCTGATGCCAGGCAATCGGCGAAATAGGCCGTAAAGCTTCCTGCGTTCGCCGTATTGAATCCCTTCATCGCGGTCCAGATATGTAATCTGGCCAGCGATCCAAGCGGCAGCGGCTGGTCCCCGACTTTCCAGAGTTGATACTTGATCGGATCGGTCTCGTTCACACCACTTCCACCTTTTTTCAGAAGGATCCCCGGTGCTGCATCGCGCCATGGATCATAATTCGCCAGGGCCGCTACGGTGGGCGCGGTGTTGACCAACGCAGATTGGGGCACTCCATTGGCATCGAGGTAATAGGTGGTGCCACAATCCGGGGGCGGGGGCATTGCGACCGGTACACCAGCAGCCGATGGTAGCGTTGCATTGGAACCAGCAGCGATCGAGGAGGAACCCAGGATCATGATGATCCAAACAGCGGCAAGACAGGTGCGCGGAAAAGAATGGCCGAAGACCGGCAGCGACTGCCGGCCGGAGACCATCGATCTGTGCGATCCGCAGTTCATTCCAGCAGGCCCTGTACGATCACCAATGGTGAACCCAACATCTCCGAGAACGTGAGCCCGGCCTCCGTCATCACATCATCATCATCCTCAACGTGCCATTCAATGCGGATGCGCTTGCCAGCAGATGCATCCTTGCCGATCTCCAAAAGCGCTAGATAGATGGCCTTCATGGAAGATGAATTGAAGTACGAAAGAGAGATGGAGAACACACTATCGTTCTGTATGTGAGGGACCGCCTGCCTGATCCAATCGATCACCGGTGCATAGAATTCCCGGGCGTTCTCCGGCATGGACATGCCCTGGATCCTGTAGATGCCCTGTGAGACATCCATATGAACGGAAGGAAGCGATCTTCCTCCCTTGATGATGAGAGGTTCGAGGTGTTCCATTTTCATCGGTGTTCTGGATCTCTCTTTTCATTCGATCCCGATAGGCATCCTGGATCTGCCGGGACTTCAACCTTCAATAACAGCACGTGATACGAAAACCAATATTGAATGTTCCAAATGGTTGAATTTCACGGTGATCATCAAAAAGAGATCATGGTTGGATCGCAGCGGTGGTGAAAAGGTTTTGGAAATATCCCCTCGCTTCCGCCTATGCCGCGTAACGAAGCCCGATCAGGAGCACGTCATCGGTCTGTGGTTGTTCGCCTTTCCAGTCATTGAACAACGCTTCTGTGCGATCACGCAGGTCCATCAGATCCAACTCGGAGGAATGTTCCAACAGCTCCTTCAATTTTCGCAGGGAGAATTTCTTCCGCCCATCCGGCCCACCGAACTGGTGGATCAGGCCATCGCTGAACAGGAACACCGAATCGCCTTCCTGCAGTTGCATGCAATGCTCGGTATATCCTGTGGCCCGCTGGAATTGATCATCGCCCAATGGAAGCGTATCACCTTTTATCCTTTGTACCTCGCCGTTGCGCACGTGGAAAAGTGAAAGTTGTGCGCCGGAGAACGAGAGACGGCCTCTGCGTTGATCGAACCTGCAAAGGCCTATGTCCATGCCATCGTTGTACATAAGCCCGCCATTGCGGGCGCTCATGGTGGTGTTCACATGGGTGTGCAACCGATCGAGCAGTTCACCGCAGGGAATATCAGGCGAATCACCGATCAGCTGGTTGAGGCCGTAGTACGCGATGAAGGTCATCATGGCGGCGGGAACACCATGGCCGGTGCAATCGATCGCAGCGAGATAGATCGTATCACCCACCTGTTTCACGAAAGGCAGATCGCCGCTCACCTGGTCCAGCGGCCGGTAGATGAGGAAGCTTTGCGGGATGAGCTGCTGGAGCTGCGGCTCGGTGGGAAGTATGGCCGATTGGATGGTGCGCGCATAGTTCAGGCTGCTCTGTATGTCGATGTCCTTTTCCGCAAGTGTCCTGTTGATGCCTTGGATCTGCTGGTTCTGTTTCCAGATCGTTCGTTTCTTCAGGCGGGTGGATTGCCATGCGGCGAAGAGCAGGATGGAGAGGAGCGATATGCCTGAGGCCAGAATGATGTAATTCCGTTCCTGGATCTTGTTGCGCGCTGTTTCGGCGGCAAGTGACCGGCTCCTGGCCTCCATGCGGCGTGAGCGTTCCTCGAGCAGTTCGAGGTGTTTCTGTTTCTCCTTCTGTTCGGCCTGCATGCGCGCCATGGTGAGCGACTGCAACATGCGGTTGTTCTCCAGATCGAGAATGAGGCGTTCCTGCCTTTCCTTTTCCAGGGCGGCCTGCGCCAGATGAAGGGCCTGGTCGGCCTGGTCGCGGGCCAGCAGGGCTTCGCGCCGGGCGGCGGCATCCAGTTGTTTCTCGTACATCAACAGTTCAAGCTGCTTCTTATGGTTCTCCGCGTTCAGGGCGAGTTCCTTCAACCGTGACTCCTTGTTCTCCTCCCGGTTGGATAGCTCGAACTGCTCGATCTCCACACGTTGCAGGCGGATCAGTTGCGCCTCCCATTCCGATCGTTGCCGATCGTTGTTGGCCTGAATGGTCTTTTCCAACTGGATGGCCCGTTTCCGGTACGTACGTGCCTCCACATCCAGGTCTATCTGATCGTAAAGTCCGGCCAGCAGCGCACAGGCTGCGGCCGCTTCGGCGAGGTCATCGTTCTTTTCGGCGATCCGGAGCGCTTCAAGGGCACGGTCCTGCGCCTCGCCCAATTCGCCCTGCAGCTGCCTTATCGCGGCCTTTGTGCGGAGCAGCCTGGCAAGGTCCCGATCATTCGTGCCCTTTCGCGCGGTTCGTATGGCCTCATCTATGATCCGCATGGCGATCTCAGCCCCGCCGTTCCTCGCGTGCGCGTGCGCCGCGTTCATCTGCATGGTCGTTCTCAGGGCCGGCACATCCTCCACCATGATCAACCCCTTGGCGAACGCCTTCAATGCCTCATCCACGTGGCCCAGCCGTTGGTGCAATTCACCGATGTTGTTGGCCGATACACCTGCCTCCATGGGCCGATCCATGGAAATGGCTAGTTGCAAAACCTGTTGTTCGGTGAACAGGGCTTCTTCATTCTTACCGGAGGAAGCTTGCGCTGATGCCAGTTGCGAGAGCAATTCCAGCCGCAGGTCATCATCATCCCCGGTCCCCAAGGCGGCAAGTGCCTTTTCACAATGCTCGATGTTATCAGCTGGAGCGAAGACCTGTGCCCGTGCCCTGGCCTCCAATTCCAGAGCCATTGGCCGATCGGTTCCCATCAGCAAGCCTTCATCATTGGCCGAAGCCAGCAATTCCAAGGCTTTCTGCGCATGCCCGATCTGCAGGTAGGAACTCGCAAGTTGCACGGTCGCCTTGGAGAACATGCCATTGCCTTTCGACTCCGGATCGCGGATGATGCGGAAACAGGCGGCCATGGCCTTTTCATGATCGCCTTTCGCGAGGTGCGCCAGACAAAGCTGCATCTGCGCCTTGGCGAATTCCAGGCGGAGACCATTCTGTTCGGCCTCTGCCGATCCCAGTATGGCGAATTCCACCGCGAACCGTGGCCTGCCTTCGGATCTTTCGCGTTCGGAGATCTCGATCAGTTTTATAGCACGTTCCTTTCCCGGCCTGCTCCTGGAAACTTCGGATAGCAGATCCTCCCGATCCTGTGCGCCCAGGAACATGGGCAGCACCGCGGCCAGAAGCATTACCAGGCGATATGCTTTGCCGATGATCATTCCACGAACCTGTACATAAGGCTGAAGGTGAACTCACGGCCGTTCTGCATGAAGGGTGTACGTTCAGCAGCAGCGATGGATGGAAGCATACGTTCCACATCAAGGATATTGTTGCATCCCAGATCGATCGAAAGGCGTTCCGATGCTTTCGGCCTGATCACCGAACCGGCATTGAGGATCGTCTCGGAGGCTGAGATGCCCGGCACGGATCCTTCCATCGTACCGTTCATGATACTGCTGCGCCAGGTGCCGCCGGTCCGCAAGGTGAATGATCTTGTTGCCTGCCACGCCGCAACACCTGTGAAGCGTTGTTCCGGGAAGAACCTGGCTTGCGAACGCAGATCGGTCGCTTCCGGATCGGGAGGCGGCTCACCGGCCGGGCGGTTGATCCCAAAACCGGTGGACCAGGTGATCTTCCCGGTCTCGGCCGTGACGCGCAGATCGGCACCTTCGCGCGCGATCTCGCCTGATCGGTGGTACCTGTCAGATCCCTCAATGTCCGACAATTCCCATGGTGTGGAGATGATCGTGCGAAATGGATGGATCGTGAACAGGGTGGCTTTTCCGAACGTCGCACCCAGTTCGCCTTCGTAGGTGGTCACATATTCCGGTGCCGGATCGGAAGATGGGTCGAACGTGTTCAACATCATGAAGGTGGGCATACCGAACGCATTGGACCATGATAGTTTCGCGTGCAACCGCCCCAGCACCTTGGTGTACGCGATCCTGGGGCACATCGCACTGCCGAGCAGGTCATGCTGCTCCACTTTGTAACCGGCCGTGAGCGATCCGAATTTGCCGTTCACGTTCAACTCGCCAAAGGCGCTGAGCGCTGTGAAGACCATCTGCCGATCGCCATTGATCGAAAGGACCGCAGCACTATCCTCCACCAGGAATTCCGATCGTTGCTGGTAGGCCCTAAGACCGATCCGCAGAGTGGACCATGCCGTTGGTCTGTAACCGATCATGGCCATGCCGGTGATCCGCTCATGTGTGGTATTGCGAACGAGGATCGAACGATCCAGTGTATTGATCGCGTTGCCGGGCAATTGATCGGTATGGCTTAGCCGCCAATTGATCTCCAGACCTTTTTGCAGGATGATCCGCTGTCTCAGGCCTACGATAAGATCCCTTCTTTGAACGTCATGATCGGCGAACATCAGTTCCTGTTCATCGTTCATGATCATCATGAACGCCTTCAATGTGCGCCAGCGGTATTGGAACTGGAAGGTGGAGGTTTCCACGCCTGCACCATTCGCGGAGTTGCTTCGTGTTCCGCGGGCGGAGCCTGCCAGGTACCCGATCTCCTGTTCGCTGTTGATCCTGTGCACGCCGGTCACCGTGGCGTAGTTCATCGTTGTTCCCCCATGCGCAAGGCCCGTACGCAGCACCGCCTGCGCACCGGAACCCAGATCGGTCGTGCGGGTGATCACGTTGATCGAACCGAGCAGGGACTGGCTTTCGTGCATGTAGGGACCAGGGCCCAGGATCACCTCGATGCGATCGATGTTCGCGATGGGGATGTGCAGGGCCGGAGCACCGAGGTCGTTCTCGTTCATTCGTTCGCCGTTCAACAGGAAAAGAAAACGGCTCTCCTGTGCCCAGATACCATGGGCCGCGATCCCCGGAGCCTCGTTCGCCGTGGCCGCGAAGGCCACACCGGGCACCAATTGCAAAGCCTCGTACAGATCGCGCGCCCCTGCGGCCTCGATCTGTTTAGCGGTGATCACCTGTATGTTGGCGGGCGCTTCGCGGATATCGCGGCTATGCAGATCGGTGGTCGATGTGCGCAAGTGATCCCTTCGCTCCAGTTCGAGCAGTTCCTGCGGATCGCTCAGCAGCATGCGGTCCGCAGCTGTCGAGCGATCTGTCATCGTCGCCTGGCCGGAAACCGTACCGATCCGCCACAACAAGGCGATCGTGATCAAAACATATGGCCTATGGAACAGGTTCATCCATGGTACCTTGGAGCTTTAAGGCGGGCATTTATTCGCAGCCGGACCCCAAAAGGTTTCATCTGCCGATATGGCGCGATCCATTGCACCGATATCACGACCTTTGCAATGCAGATGAAAGCGAGGACGTTGAAGAAGGCCAAGGTGAACGTGGTCACCCTTGGCTGCTCGAAGAACACCTTCGATAGTGAAGTGATGATGGCCCAATTGCACGCCAATGGGATCGAAGTGCAGCACGAAGCGGCCGGAGGCGATCACAATGTGGTGGTGATCAACACCTGTGGCTTCATCGATCAGGCGAAACAGGAGAGCATCGATACGATCCTGTCCTATGCGAAGGCGAAGGACCAGGGCCTGGTGGAGAAAGTGTATGTGACCGGTTGCCTCAGCCAGCGTTATGCGCCTGAACTGAAGGCCGGGATCCCGCAGGTGGACGCCTGGTTCGGCACACGCGATCTGCCGCGTTTGCTGAAGACGTTGAAAGCCGATTACAAGGCCGAGCTCGTGGGCGAACGATTGCTCACCACACCGACCCATTACGCGTATTTCAAGATAAGCGAGGGCTGCGATCGCAAATGCTCCTTCTGTGCGATCCCGCTGATGCGTGGAGGACACGTGAGCACCCCGATCGAGCAGCTTGTCGCCAATGCGGAGAGCCTCGCCGCCAAGGGCACGCGCGAACTGATCCTGATCGCACAGGACCTCACCTACTATGGGCTCGATCTGTACGGTACGCGCAACCTGCACGAACTGGTGGCGCGCTTGAGCGATGTGGAGGGGATCGATTGGATCCGGCTCCATTATGCCTTTCCATCGGGATTCCCCATGGAAGTTCTCGATGTGATGCGCGAGCGAAGCAATGTTTGCAAGTACCTTGATATGCCCCTGCAGCATGGAAGCACCAACATGCTGAAACGCATGCGTCGCGGGATCACGCAGGAAAAGACCGAGGCGTTGGTGAACACCATCAGGGAGAAGGTGCCGGGCATTGCGATACGCACCACACTGATCGCCGGTTTCCCGGGTGAATCACAGGCCGATCACGAGGACAACCTGCGCTGGATCGAACGCATGCGCTTCGATCGGTTGGGCGCTTTCACCTACAGCCACGAGGAGAATACACATGCCTTCGGCATGGAGGACGATGTGCCCGCTGAAGTGAAGGAACTGCGCGCACAGGAGATCATGGACCTGCAGGGCGGCATCAGCCTCGAAAAGAACCTCACGAAGGTGGGAACGGTGATGAACGTGTTGGTGGACAAGGCCGAGAGCGGTCATTACATCGCCCGATCGGAATTCGATTCACCTGAAGTGGACAATGAAGTTCTGATCCCGCTGGAGACCGGACATTTCCGGATCGGTGATCTTGCGCCGGTGCGGATCACCGAAGCGCGTGAACACGAATTGATGGCCGTGCCGGCCTGAAGCCGTTCATTCCGTGATGCCGAGCGTGTGCTTCGATCGCGATCCATCTTCATGGATCACCTCAAGTACATAGATACCGGCGGTCGCGTTGCTTTCGATCGCCCAGCCATTCCCGTTGCGCTTCCTGTCGATCGCGATACTCTTGCCACCGAGATCGAACATTTCGATGCCGGAGATCTTTTCATCCCCGGTGGAACGAACATGGAAGGATCCGGATCCCGGGTTCGGTGCGATCACGATGCCTGTACCCATGGTGTTCTCATCGATCGAAACGTTCAGTGCGATCCCGGTGATCGCCCCGGTCCCAAGTACGAAGTATGTACCACTTGACGTCGTCTCACGCTTCAGCGCACGCACCATATACTGGCAGTCCCCGGGTACGGGATCGGTATCCAGGAATGAAAGTCCGGCGATCGGGCTTGCGTTGATCCGCTCGAAATGCATGTTGGGATCGTTCCTTCGATAGATGTGGTAACCTTCCACCGTACCTTGAACGGAAGGCCATTCAAGCATTACACCTTCACCAAAGACCTCTGCCTGCACTGAGTCCACCCGTGGGGCGGGGAACAATTGCAGCGTGGGATCGCCCATCAGTGAAAGGTTCACCAATCTTCCCTGGCGTTCGTATGTCTCGTAGCTGGCGTTCTGTGAGAAGAGCACACTTTCGCCGATCAGCCCGCCAAGTGCCATGCGGTGGAAACTGATCTCCTGCAAACCCCACACGACCCCGAGCATGCTGCCGTTGGCAAGGATCGTTCGCAGGAAGTTGTTCTGCGTATCCCAATCGCCGAAATAACTTCCGATCACATGGGCGAACGCGCCGTTCAATTGCGTTGCGGCCACATCCTGCGATGTTCCGATCCCAAGAGCGCTGGCGAATGATCCCGGCCCGCCGGCCATGGACCAGAGCGGACTTTGCATGGAAAGTGTTTCGAGGAAAGGTGAATCGTACACGTTCGCTTCACCGAACATGGGTATGCAGCTGCGATACACGGCAGCTTCATGATCGAAGTTCGAGAAGTTCTCGTTCACCACGGCCTTGCGTTCGAAATTGAGCGCACCGGAACGGAATAGGTGATCACGGTCCAGATAGAAACGCAGCAGCTCGATCTCCGAATAGGGATAGACGGGCAGGTCCGAAAGATCTATCCGGCCGATCATCAGATCCACGTCGCTGGGCAGGGTGCTCTGGTCGAAGCGGCCATCACCGGGAGCGTTATGGTTGCGCGCTGGCACACCCCACGGTTGCCAATCCACTTCGCCATCGGTCCATGGTCCATCGAGCTCGGCATAGTACAGGTCGGCGGGCCAGGCTCCCACATGATCTTCATGTTCATCGGGCGCGATCACGCCGGAGTACGGTACCGGGATCTTCCCGATCAGAAGCAATGCGGAAAGATCCGATGTTGTTGCAGCGGTATTCTGGACCGTCGACTTGATCTGTGTAACAGCCGTACCTGCGGGGATCTCCTCGCGCAACACAAGCCATCCTTCGCCGATAAGGTCCTGTTCCAACCGATCCAGTTCCTGGGCGAGATCCGTGGTGATCGCCTGGTCCACGAGCAGCATCAGCGTACCGCGCTGTTCGATCGCCGGTACGTCGATGCCAGCGGTGATATAACCGAACATCGGCGCCATTTCCGGTGCTCCCTGGCCAAGCAGGGTCCCATCATCGGCATATACATCCCAACTGATCTCCTCGAATTGGTGATCGGGATACAGCACAACGACGAGCTCCTCGCATTTCTGCGATCCGCACATCACGAATTGGTGCTGGTCCTGGAATTCATATTCGCCTCCTTCGGCGATCAACTCACCGCAGGCGTACAGCTGCCAGAATCCGTTACTGTTCCAGCAGCACAACCCATTACCATAACTGTCGTTCACGGTGAACGTTACCCCCGTGCCTGCGGTCACGCAAAGCGTGTCCATGGTAGGCAGGGGTTCCGATCGCGTCACCGAATATTCCCACACATCGCCAGTTTGCACATCAGCATCAACATACTGTTGCGCCGATCCGGAAAGCACGGCCACTTCCTCCCACACCACATCGTTCACCGCTTTGCGGCGCACCTTGTAGAAAGGCGCCGTGGGATCGAGCGGCCATTGCAGGGTGATGGAAGGCGGTGAATCCGTTACCTGCGCCGTGAGGGGCACCACCTGGTAGGGGATCTGTCCACGTGCATCGGTGGTGGCCAGCGATCCGGCAAGCAGGGTGATCAGGAATAAATACGGGAACTTGCGTAGCATGGATCGGTAAGGGGCTGTCAAATTTAGACCTTCGTGAACGGGTGTCAACCCGTTCGCTTGTGTCATTCTTGTGATCCGGGCCGATCCATCCGTCCCAAGGCGGCAGGCTAACTTTGGGCGCTTGATCGAGCTGTACCGACTTCCATACGCCGATACCCATCGCTTCGCGCCGCTGGTCCTTGATCACCTGGCGCAGGATCCGTTCGTAAGGTCGCTCAGTGATCTTCCGCCGACGTTCGAAGGCCTGTCAGAGGCCGCGCGCAGGCGCAATTTCGATCCGGAAAGAAGGCGAACGCTGATCGAGGTGCTCCGGTCGCAGTATGAAGGGCTGGAACTTTCGGAAGCGGTGCGGGCCAACCTTGATGCTCTTGCCAGGGATGGGACCCTTACGGTGACCACCGGTCATCAATTGTGTCTTTTCACGGGTCCGCTATATGTTCCGCTGAAGATCTTGAATACCGTGAAGATCGCGGCCCGGCTTTCGGAGGGAATGGGAAGAAAGGTGGTGCCGGTCTTCTGGATGGCGACCGAGGATCATGATCGTGCCGAGATCGATCATGCATGGATCAATGGAGGAAAGGTCGAATGGAAGGGCGTGGCGGGCGATGCGGTGGGAAGGTTGCGTCTTCAGGGGATCGATCCGGTGATCGAAGCCGCTGCGGAACTGCTCGGTCCTGGCGAACATGCGCTGGAGCTGGTGCGATCGATGCAGAAATGCTACCGATCAGAATTCACGCTTGCACAGGCGACACGGCTTTTCGTGAACGAGCTTTTCGGCAGGTTCGGGATCATTTGTCTTGATGCGGATGATGCAGGGCTGAAGCGATCGTTCATTCCGGTGATGCGATCGGAATTACTGGAAGGGATCACGGCGGGAACGATCGCACCGGCAACAAGCGCGATCGCCGATCGGTACAAGGTGCAGGCCAATTCGCGCGAGATCAATCTGTTCCATTTGAGCGAAGGGGCACGGGCGCGGATCGAGCGAACGAAGGATGGAGGTTTTGCGATTGAAGGGAAGGAACGGCGATCCAGCCGGCAGGAACTCCTGGAAGAATTGGATCGCCACCCCGATCGGTTCTCACCGAACGTGCTGCTCCGCCCATTGTACCAGGAAACGATCCTGCCGAACGTGGCCTACATCGGCGGCGGCGGAGAGCTCGCGTATTGGTTGCAATTGAAACCATTGTTCGAGCATTTCGAGGTGCCCATGCCTGTGCTTCTGCTGCGATCATCGGTGGCGATCCTGGCGAAGAAGGAGGCCGATCGCGCAGCGGATCTGGGCTTATCGGTCGGGGATCTTTTCAGGCCGGCGGAGCAATTGGAGCAGCAGGTCGCGATAAGGAACGCAGGTTTTTCAACGGGAATGGAGCAGGAAAGATCCCAGTTGCGATCCTTCTACGCGCTGCTTGAGGAACGCGCCGCTTCCATCGATCCCACGCTTGTGCGATCTGCAGGAAGCGCGGCCCACCTTGCGTTCAAGGGGATCGATCACATGGAGAAGCGCTTCATCCGCGCTGCGAAACGAAAGGCCGCGGATTCGATCGGCCGGCTGCACATGGTGCTCGATGCGCTTTTCCCCAACGGGGGCCTTCAGGAACGACGGGATAATCTCATGACCTTCACTTCCGGAAGGGGCACCCGCCTTTTCGATGATCTGTACGATCTGCTGGATCCGCTCGATCAACAGTTCACCGTGCTCATCGATGATCCAACGGATCGTGGATGAACCGCACGCTTTCGCTTCGCACACCATCGCTCACACGCAGCAGATAGACCCCGCTCTCCAGCGCGGTCCCAGCGATCATCGTGGCTCCGTCGCGATCGGAGATCCCGTTCAGGATGATACTTCCTGAAACATCGAAAAGTTCGAAGTTGCTTCCCGCATCCAGATCATGATAGGCTGTGATCGAAGTGGGAGAGGAGATCACCGTAAGTGAACGATCCGCAGGGACCAGCACAGTGATCACAGCGGATGTGGTCGATGTGCCATCGTGATCGGCCTGGCGCAACCGGTAATAGTTAAGGCCGGCGTGCGGTTCGCGATCCATCGCCGCATATTCCCGGATGCTGGTGCTATTACCAGCACTTTCCACCGTGACCAGGTCCAGGAAGTCGGTGCCATTTTCACTTCTTTCGATCGTGAAATGATCGCTGTTCATTTCCGAAGCGGTGCTCCATTGAAGCATTACGCCTTCTTCCACGTTACTTCCCGTGAACGAGATCAGCGTGATCGGAAGCGGGTTCGAAACATCGATCGAAGCCAGTGTGAACGAACCGAGAACATCCTGCAATGAAGCGGTGGAGATGGTCCCGCTCTGCAGATCGCCGGTGACCCCTCCGTTTCCGCGATCCAGCCACTGCGTTCCATTCCAGCGCGCCGTCCTCAGCGTTGAAAGATCGGTGATGCCGCAGCTTTCCGGTGAGTCCCACGAAAGTTCGACCAACGCGGAAGCCGTTGCGTTCCCGCTTTGGATCGACCAATGTTCGCACTGGCTGATGTGATCGAGACCTGGCTGGAGCGCCGATCCCAGATCAATTGTTGGATCGGCATTGAAATATTCCGCGGTGAAGGAAGGGATCGCACCCTGGATCGCTGAAAGAGCGCATGGACGAAGACTTCCAGCTTTGCCGATCGGAAAGATGAAGTCGGAATTCCCCTTCTTCTGCAGTGGACCGTTCACGAAACTCGCATCACTCGCATTGATCGCCGAGGAACCCGCACCGAGGATCAGGATCCGATCGGGAAAAGTGAGGATCTTTCCGGAAGTAAGATCGAGCGTGCCGTTCACCACGACCGGCGAAGCAAGTTCAACATTTCCGCCGCTCTTGCCGATCACCATGTCATGGAAGATCTCCTGTGGATCGGTGGTGAAGATGTTCTGATCGGAATTCCCATTGAGGATCACCCGGCCCGATCCCTCCACGAAGTGCGCCTGCGAACCGAAGTTGTTCCAATTGCCGCCGACCGACAGGCTGCCGCCCTGTGCCATATCAAGCCTGCCGCCCGCGCCGATCGTGATCCCACCTTCGATGAGGATGGAACTCGTGGCATCGGAAGTGACCATTGCCGCTTCCATCGCACCCACGCTGTTCAACAGGATCCCGGTGCCTGAAAGCGTTGCTCCGGCGGCCACTGTAATGGACAGATCACCGGTGCCGGCGGTCCTTTCGATCGCGATCGGGCCACCCACGTCCAGCGCGCTGTTCGCCGCGATCGAAAGGTTCCTGCTCGTGCCTGAATTGATCAGGTTAAGCGAAGCGCAGTGCCCGGTCCCTGCAGGTTGAAGGCCGGTCGAAAGCCCAACGACACAATGGCGCACCGCCTGCTGATCGATGACCACGTCCGTTGTCTGTGTCGGGATACGTGCATCATCCCAATTCTTGCATTCGAACCAATCCGTGCTTATGGCCCCGGTCCACCGGCCTGCTTCGAAAGAAGCGGAACCGATCGGCATGATCGGCGATGCCCCCCAATCATAACCCTGGCCTGCGTAAGCGGCGCAACCCGCATAACTGCTCCAATTCGAAGGTTCATCCAGCCGGATGATCCAATTGCGCTGCGATGCTTCGGTGATCGGGCCGGAGTATTTGTTGAAATCGGTCGCCAGCGTGGGAGCCATGCTGAAACATTCGATCCCCGAAGGCAGATCGCTGCGCTGGCTCGCCGCGTTGGAGCAGGAGGCGGACCACGGATAAGCCGGATTCGAAGTGAAGCCGAAAAGCACCGTGCCGCTGTATGATGCGTTATGCGCACCGATGGTCCCGGTGGTCCAAGTGCCGCCCTGCATGATGAAGAGCTGATCGCCGCCGGCATTGAGGTTCACCATGGTGTTCCCGTTCAGGCTGCTGCAACTCCAAGCGTTGTCCGGCGCCACGGGAACCACATTGCCAGGCCCGAAGATGTTCATCAGCCTGAAGGTGATCACCTGCCCCGCCGGTATGGTGCCACCGGTCCGCTGCAATTGCACTGTTCCTTCGGAATTGCCCCAGAGGCCGGTGTTGCAGCGCTGAAAGCCATTGTCGGTGAGGATGATCGTGGTGCCGTTGGTGATCGGTCTGAAGCTGAAGAAGCTCAGCACATCCTCACCATTGCTTCCGCCGCATGCTTGATCATTGGCGTTCACTCCCACGATCACCAGATCGCCTGGCGAAAGAATAGCAGGCCCGCCGGCAACATCATTGTCCTGGATGGTGATGGTGAGTGAAGCCGGCGTTCCGATCTGCAGACCGCCCGTGGATGCGAGCAGAGTGAGGCCGATCAGTTCCGCCGCCTCGCCGATCGCATCATCGATCACATCAAGGTCCAGGGAAGCAGTTGCGGATCCAGCTGGAATATTCAGTGTAATGGTCCCGTTCACAGGTGCGGGGATCCACGTATGATCCGATCCGGGGATCACTCCGGGTCCGTTGTTCACGCCGAGCGTGAGCGTGGCATCGGTCGCCACTGGTTGGGTGAATGAAAGTGTGATCGGCACCGATGCGCTGTTCTCGTTCACTTGCAGTGCGGTGGACGTGAAGCTGACTGTGGGTACGGGGGTGAACGCTGTCCACGAAATGTCATCCAGCTTCACCTGTCCGGCGCCGGTGGAACGGATCTCGATCGAAACATCGCCTTCAATATTGATGTCCTGCTGGAATTGTGCGACCAGATCGGAGAGCGGATCCACCACGATCGGCGCACTGGCCGGCTGGCCATTCACCCGAATTTCGAGCGAACGGTTCGCTGTTCCGGTGAAATCGCGAACGTAACTGAAGCTGAGCGTTCCAATGCCGCCGGAATAGACCGGTGAAGTGATCCGCCGATCGCCTGTGGTGCCGAAACAGATCGCTTTTCCGTTCAAGGTGCGATCGGTCCGTGCCGAATTGGCGCTCCAGGTCACACCATCGGTTCCGATCCACGAACGTGAGAGATAGGATGAAGCTGAATTCGCAGGGAGCGCTCCCAGATCCTCGTAACCCTGCGCCATGATCGAACGAGAAACGATCGAGAGAGAAAGAAGGAGAAGGTATTTTGCAGGTTCGGGCCGGGCACGGAACTTCTCAGCAGGTGGGTTGAACTTCATTCGGTAAAGGGGCGGGATATCACACGAAAAAAGGCCTTCCGGCCCCTTTCGTGTAATTCATATTAAAGTTACGTTGCTGGCTTGATCCCAAAGCCGATCTATGTCACAAATATGTCCGCATGGTAAGAAAAAGTTATCAACATCGAAGAAGCCCATTGGGATCGATCATTCCTCCTCAGGATCCACCTCCTTATCCGCAGCTCGCAACCTGTATGCGACCGTTAACCCGTAGACCACGTTCTGGATCCGAAGGAATCGATCAAAAGGTGTTACGCTCGTTTGCGCGCGCACATCGAACGCCCACCGATCGGATTCCACGCCCAACCCGACGGCGCCGCTGAATTCCAGCTTGCGCACATTCGGCCCGGTCTGGTATTCTCCATCGATGATGAGCGAGCCGGATTGCCATTGTTTGTACCGGCCGCTCAGGAAATATCCCACCGATGGTCCTGCGAGGAGATAGATCCCGTTCTCATCGGGATCCACCGAGATCTTGGCCAGCAGTGGTACCTCGAGGTAGCGGAAGGTGGCACGCGACCGTACCGCCCGCAGGGGATCGCGGGCGAGGTAGCCTTTGGTGAGCAGCAGGAATTCGGGCATGATGCTCACTTGCGGATGGACCGGGATCTCGAAATGCCAGCCCACGATCGGTCCCGGCATCAGGTTGCTGGTGTTCTGGAACAGCGCGCCGGTGCTTTGGGTGGCAAGCCCGAGCCCGATGCGCGGGCCGTGCTGTGCCGCCGCGGATAGGCAGGCCAGAATGGCACATGAAAGGAAGAAGCTTCGCATGCAGCGAAGATCGGAAATGATCGGGTGCCCCTATCTTTGGAGCCCTGATCATTCAATCAACAACAGTAACGCATGAAAAAGACATTACTCTCTATTACCCTTCTTGCATCATTGACCGCCGTGCAGGCACAGCGTGAAGTGGGCATTACACACCGTTTCAATGTCGCATTGCCTGAGAACCGCGGTACGGATACCGTTGTAACGGCTTCACTTGGTACCGGACTTTCCATCTCCGGTGCCACGCCAGGTGGTTTCGTTACCGGATCGAACGGATATGGTGATTACGCCAAGGTACAGGAGTTCCAACTCGGCGATGCAGTATCGATCGATGAGGTGTTGTTCATCTTCGTAACGGAGGAGACCGTTGGTGGTGCTGGAAGCACGATCAAAGCGGTGGTATACGACATGACCGGAACAGGAACGACCTCAGTTGGTGAGGATATGCCAGCTCCCGGTACGTTGCTGGGTGAATCCGCACCGGTTTCCATCAGCGATCTGGATACATTGATGCTTGTTGGAATCCCGGTCTCGGCTTCCACGGATGGCCATTTTGCCGCTGGTATCGACGTTACCGGCCTTGCAGCTGGTGATCATGTGGGTATCCTTGCCACGGATTCAGGCGCAGTAGTGGCCGAGGATCGTAGCTGGGAACTGTGGGAGACCGGTGCTTGGCATACGATCGCGGAAGCTTGGGGCCTTTCAACGGACATGGCCATCCTTCCTGTTGTAACTGCTGATTGGGTGGGTGTTGGCGAAGGCAACTTCGTGAACGGCATGCGCATGACCATCCTTGGTGGCAACCCTGCCCGTGATAACGTTACCATCAACTTCGAGAACGAGGTTAATGCTGCAATGTCGATCAAGGTGATCGATGCTGCCGGCCGCACCGTTGTTCAGCAGGATCTTGGCAACCGCGCCGCTGGTGTGCATAACCACGTGCTCAACACCAACGAATGGAACGCGGGCAAGTATTACGTTACCCTCAGCGCCAATGGCAAGCCGATGACCATGAAGCTTGTTGTTGAATAAGCTCTGAACGCACTTAACGCGAAAGGCCGCTTCGATCGAAGCGGCCTTTCTTTTTTCGGACCTGGTGGATCTGGAAAAGGCCCTGGCGTTCTCACCGATCGCTGCGGATCGAAGCCATCTTGAGCAAAGCGATCGCACAGTCGATCCCTTTGTTGCCATGCTTTCCGCCACTGCGTGCCACGGCTTGTTCCATGTTATCATCGGTAAGCACACCGAAGATCACCGGGAGGCTGAACTTCAAGCTCACGTCCATGATGCCTTTGGTCGTTCCCTGGCACACGTATTCGAAATGCGGGGTCTCGCCGCGGATGATGCTACCGAGGCAGATCACACCATCGAGCCGTTGTTTCTCCAGCAGGAATTGCGCACCCAGAGGCAATTCGAAACTTCCAGGCACCCAGACTTCGAGGATATCCTCTGGCCTAACGCCGTACTGGATCAATGTACCGATCGCGCCTTTTCGCAATGCATCGGTGATCTCGCGGTTCCATTCACTTACGATCAACCCGAAACGAAGACCAGCGCCACTGGGGACGCTGGCCGGATCATGTTCGGAAAGGTTGTGCGAAGCGGTCGCCATGGCGCTCAGTTGCCACCGCTAGCTTCAGCGATCGCAGCATACTTGCGCGCCTGGTTCGCGTCGGGGCTGTTCGGGAATTCCTTCGCCACGCGATCAAAGGCCTTACGTGCTTCCTTGTAGTTGCCCAATTGCTGGTGAACAAGCCCGGCCTTCATCAGGTACATCGGCGTGGTGAAATCGTTCTTTTCCATTTTCGCAGCCTTCTCGAATTGCTTCACCGCGTCTTCCAAGCGATCCAATTCAACGAGGGCATCGCCCTGGTTGCCAACGGCCATCACGCGAAGCACATCATCATCGATATCGGCCTTCTTGTAATGATCGAGCGCCTGCTCGTATTCGCCCTTCTGCATGTAGATCGCAGCCGCGTAGTAATGGGCAAGGTTGCCGGAAGGAGTGCTTCCATACCGATCGATCACTTCCAGAAAGCCCGGCCATTGATCATCGCCGTTCAACGCCAGATCGAAGGAATCGACCTCGAAGAAATATTCGGCCTTCCACATCATTTCGCTGGCCTCGCGCGCATTGGGCTCCGCAACGAATTTCTTGTAACCGAGCAGTCCGCCAACGATCACCAGAAGGGCTACAACACCGATGGTGATCGCCTTCTTGTTCCGATCCAGGAACAGTTCGGTGCGCGTGTAAACTTGTCCGAGGTCGACTTCCTTGCTTTCGAGGGTGTCGTTCGTGGTCTTCTTGCTCATCGTGATCGTACCGCTGGAACGTTGCTCCGGCGGGCGGCAAAGGTAATTTTTTTCACCATATGCACAGGTGCGGC
>JAEZDL010000245.1 GCA_023418095.1 Bacteroidota bacterium | reverse complement strand
GCCCCCCCCCCCCGGCCGGGCCTCCCGCTCCAAGCCCTCGCAAATTATTTTGAGACCGCTTCGCTCCCCTCCCCTCGGGAGTGGGGTCGGGGGTGAGGCTTCGAGCTTTCCGCTAAAGTCCCTAACGCGGGTATTTGGGCAGGCCTGCGGCTATTCCTTCACGATCCGCTCGACAACGCGATCTGTACTTCCCACTACTTCCACCAGATATATTCCTGCAGGAAATTTAATTAGATCGATCGTTGCTGAACCATTTGAAGTCGCCTGATCCGTGGAGACCAACCTGCCATCAACCGTTCGGACGATGATCAATGCACCTGGAGGTGCATTTGTGATATCGCAAATAGATGCGGTAGGCGAAGGTCCTATTCTTAAACGACTTTCACGCACGGTCGATACTGGGAGAGAAGCCGCAGGGACATGTTTGATCATTGGAATATTCAAAGTCTGATACTCCGTTCAATGTATGGCAGACCATTCCTCCCCAGCCAACTGTCCCACTGGTCTGTGTACCGAAGAAACCAGTAACAGCACCAATACCTTCAATTATTGAGAGATAATCGTTAAGTATGATCACCCTATGGTCTCCGTTGATAAGTTGCATCGTATCAATCGCGGTTACCGTGAGTCCCGATCCAGGGACTGGAATAGTCGATGGATATGGACCAACACCCACTGAAAAATCATACATCAATAGCTCTGGTTCTTCCACTGCGTCGCGCATATATACTTTTCGATCCATCGTGTCTTCCCTGACAAACGCGACAAATGCATCATCATACAGGTCAACTGATGGCCAGAAATAACCATCCCTCTTCAGGATAAGGTATGTAGTATCATTCAAACTGGTATCGCCTTGAAGAAAATATTTATAGCACTCCTCAGTTGGATTATATCCCGGATCCCACGGAGGTTCTACTAGATGAAAGCTTTCATACCAGGCAGAATTGGGATCGAGGAGTGGGCGATAACCTTGTGCATGCAGCATCACTCCTATGCACAATGGAATAATAAATACCGAGCGGCAAGGAGCCATTTGAAATTATTTCGGTTAAGATAATGAATCGAGATGTTGCGTGACGGATAGAAGCGGCACCCCGCAGCGTAGCGAGGAGTACAGCGGATAGCCGGACCCCGCCTTCGCTAAAGCTTCGGCGGGCGTGCCCCGCTGTAGCCTTTGCGTAAGCGGGCGAAGCCCACATGTGATCATAATGGCGGGGGCACGCCCAAAGAACCCATCGGATAAAAGGTTTCGCGATCGACCGAACTTCGTACCATGGAACTTGGGATCTACACGTTCGTGGAGCGCACGCCCGATCCGCGCACCGGCGAGCTGATCAGCGCAGAACAACGGCTGGCGAACCTGATGGAGGAGATCGAGCTTGCCGACAAGGTGGGGCTCGATGTATTCGGGATCGGCGAGCACCACCGCCAGGAATATGTGGTCTCCGCCCCCGCCGTGGTGCTCGCGGCGGCCGCGATGCGCACGAAGAAGATCAGCCTTACGAGCGCGGTCACTGTGCTGAGTTCCGATGATCCGGTCCGCGTTTTCCAGGATTTCGCCACGGTGGATCTGCTTTCCGGTGGTCGTGCCGAGATCATGGCCGGCCGCGGATCGTTCATTGAATCGTTCCCGCTTTTCGGGCAGGACCTGAAGGATTATGACGCGCTTTTCCAGGAGAAGCTGGAGTTGTTGCTGGAACTGCGAAAGAGTGAACGGATCACCTGGAGCGGGAATTTCCGTGCGCCGATCAATGATCGGCCGGTTTATCCGCGTCCGCTGCAGGATCCGCTGCCGCTTTGGATCGCGGTCGGCGGTACGCCTGAAAGTGTGATCCGCGCTGGAACGCTCGGCATTCCCATGGCGCTCGCGATCATTGGCGGCCAGCCCGACCGCTTCGTTCCGTTGGCTGAAATGTACCGGCGCGCCGCGCGTGCAGCGGGGCACGATCCGGAGAAGATCCGCTTCAGCATAAACTCACACGGCTTTATTGCCGATGATGCCAATGAAGCCGCCGAGCTGATGTATCCGCCGTACGTGGAGGTGATGGGAAAGATCGGCCGTGAACGCGGCTGGCCGCCGCCTACACGCATGCAATTCGATCGCGAGATCGCACCGCATGGCGCCATGCTGGTGGGCGATCCCGATCAGGTGATCGAGAAGATCCTGTGGGAACATGAACTGTTCGGTTTCGATCGGTTCCTGATCCAATTCAGCGTGGGCACCATGCCGCACGACAAGATGCTGCGCTGCATTGAACTTTACGGAACGAAAGTGGCGCCGGCCGTGCGCAAGGCGTTGAAATAGAAAGCGCCACCGGGAAACTCCGGCAGCGCTTTCCTGTGTGATCACCCGTTAGAGAAGGATGATCAGCAGAATGATGATCAGCAGCGCGGTGGCCGAGATGTAGATCACCGGCTGTTGTGCGTTGATCACCTTCACTTCCTCTTTCAATTCCTTCAATTCCGATCGCAATTCCACGCGCTCGGCCTTGGTGAGCTGCGAGCGATCGATGGCGTGGAGTTCTTCCAGCCGATCCTTGATCTCCAGCACGCGTTGCTGCTCTGCTTCACTCAATTTGGCGAAATTCTCTTCATGGATCTTGATCTCCTTCCCCGGCGCATTGGCGACGGCCGGTACACCGCTTAAACCGATAACGCCGGCCGTGATCATGGTCGCAATTGATCTTTGAAAGTTCATGACTAAAGTGGATTTTGATATGCGATGCCGATTGAAAGAATCGTACCACCGGCATTAAAGTGTTCATACAGATCATTGGAATACAGTGACTTGAACTATCCGATCGAACGGTGGCGGACTGTTGAAAGGCTGGGGATTGTGTTGCACAGATCGAACGCTGGCGGCCGATCGGTGTACCGATCGGAAAAAGCTCCATGACCCGGACCATACTTCTTCATTTCATCCTGATACTGATCGCTTCCCCCAGCCTCGCGCAGGTCTCCGGGAACCTGCTCTACGATACCAACAACCGGATCTTCTTCCAACAAGCCGAGCAACCGGTGAAGGCTACGATCCACGGCAACGTACTGTTGCTGGAGGTGAACGCCATGATGAACGTGAAAGCCGATAGTTATCTCGCGATCTTCCACCTCAGCCAGATCGGGCAGACCGCTGAAGAGACCGATAGTTTGATGAATGGCCGGATCAACGGGCTGCTCGATCGGATCGAAAAGGAGAAGATCAAAACAGCAAGTGTTTTCGTTGACATGTTAAGCTTCGTGCCTGTCTTCGAGATCGAGGAAAGCCGGAAACTTTTCAACAAGACCTACCATGAAGTACCGGCGGGGTTCGAGATCCAGAAGAACATCCACATCCGCTTCACCGATCCGAGCGTTCTGGATCGGATCGTGACCGCGGCCGCGAAAGAAGAGATCTACGATCTGGTGAAAGTGGATTACTATATCCAGGATCAAGGTGCGCGCTACGACACGTTGCGAACTTTTGCGCGGCGCACCATGCAACAAAAGCTCGATCACTTCGAAAAGCTCGGGTTGAAAGTGGCCGAAAGCCACCGCACCGGAGCCGAGCAGAACGGCGCACATTTTCCGCTGGAGCGCTACACCGCGTACAGTGCGAACACCAGGCTGAGCCTGAACAGCCGGCGACGCGGCCAGGTCGTGAACGACATAAGAAAGCCCAGCACGCTGTTCTACAACAAAGTGCCGTACTCCAGTTTCGATCTGGTGTTGCACCCTGAGATAACCGAACCGCCGGTGCAATTCACCTACAATCTCACGCTGCATTGTCAGTTGCCGCCGCAGATCACGCCGAAGGAAGCAAAGGAGATCGTGAAGTACATGTGGTTGAATTCCAATGGCGACCTGAAGGAAATGCAATTGCCTTGATCGGGTAAGTGCTTCCACACATCGGAGCGATCGGCGATCCGTTGGCCGCCAGATCTTTAGGGTCTTCCTTTGGCACACGCTTGGCCTGAAGCTGGGAGCCACCATGCCACCGCCATCCGCAGAAGAGAAGAAAAAGTCCGATTGGCCTCTTTGGAAACGTGTCCTGCGCACTTCGATCAAAGTGCTCGCATGGCTCGTGGCGATCCCTTTCATCCTGATCATCCTGATCGGAATTGTGATCTACGTACCGCCGGTGCAGGACATGGTCCGAGGAAAGGCGGTCGGTTTCCTGAAGGAAAAGACCGGAACGAATGTTTCGCTCGATCATTTCAACCTCCGATTCCCGATCGGGTTGACGCTGGAAGGATTCCACATCGATGATCTGAACGGTGATACGCTCGTGCATGCCGGAGCATTGAAAGCGGATGTTTCCCTTTCATCGCTCTGGCGGAAGCGGATCGTGATCGGATCGGTCTCGCTGGAAGGTGGCCGCGCGAACATCTCGCAGGATCGGGACAGCATCTTCAATTTCGATTTCCTTACGACGGCATTCGCAACGCCGGATACAGTGGCGAAAGAACTGGATGTCGACACTACCGCGACGGATGATTGGACGTTGATCGTGCAGGACATCGAGCTCGAAGATCTTCGTGTACGGCTGGATCTGCAACCATCGCAACTCGCGCTGGATCTTGTGATCGGCGAGTTCGGAACTGAATTCGATGAATTCAGCCTGGATCCGATGCAGATGTACCTGGAGGATATCAAACTGCGCGGAACCCGCGTGGATCTGCGCATGGCCTCGAGTTCCGATCCACCCGAACCCGATATGTATCCGCATCTGGAAAATCCGATGAAGGATATGGACCTGCGCTTCGAACGGTTCCTGGTGGAAGATCTTCAATTCAACATGAAGGATGTGGTGAAGCAGGACAGCCTCTGGCTCGCGCTCGGTCAGCTTGACATAGTGACGGAACAGATGCAGTTGAAGAAGCAGTTGCTGCAGATCGATCGGATCCTGGTGGATGAACTGCACTTCGGAATGCTCGCGATGGCTAAGGACACAACGCCTGTCGATACGATCGCAACCGATCCGCCATGGCTGGACCAGAACGATGGCTTCCGCTATTTCATCCGCGACTGGAATGTTGAACTGAATGAATTCCAGATCGCAAATAGCTCGATCGCAATGCACACGGATAGCATTTCCGATCCGGCTGGAAAGATCGATCCGGCGCATCTGGAATTGCGTGGGATCGAAATGGACCTGAATGAGGTGGTGCTCAACAATGATCGGATCGGACTTGATCTTGATCGGCTGATCGCAGCGGATCGAAATGCAGAAAATGCGATCGGCGTGGCATTGAATGTTGAAGCAACACCGGCGCGTATCGCGATCGAGAACGGTAGAATTCAGATCGCGGAAAATGAGATGGAAGTCGCGAT
Organism: Bacteroidota bacterium; assembly: GCA_023418095.1. Classification (GTDB taxonomy): domain Bacteria; phylum Bacteroidota; class Bacteroidia; order Flavobacteriales_F; family PHOS-HE28; genus PHOS-HE28. Next base: position 11,600 of record JAEZDL010000245.1, on the reverse strand, counting down.
GAGCGCCGAGCCTGGTGATCTTTCCAATGCTTACCGGAATGCGAACAAGATCCCATTGAAACTTGAGCTTTCCAGTGCGATCCAGCTATCCCGGGTGGCGCCACTGCTTGCGCAATTCGGCGCGGATCTGCCCGCACAATTGATCATTGATGAGGAATGGCGCACCGATCTGCGCGCGCAAGGCACGATCGATGAGATGGACAAATTCACGATCGATCTCACCGGCGATCAAGGCACCGAATTGCATGTTGATGGCCGGGTGAAGAACGCACAGCAATGGCCCAACACCGATCTGCACGTGGACTTGCAGCAATTCCGCATGGGCGGCGGTATCCGCAGGATCATGAACAATTATGTTCCGCCAGGCATCGATCCGCCACACCGATTGGAATTGAACGGGATCGCACAGATCACGAACGGCCGGTCGCGCATCGATCTTTCCATGGCCAGTGATGCGGGTTCGATCGAAGTGAAGGGAAATGCCGACGGACTAACGAAGAAGATCCCTGACAATATTGATCTGGCGCTGAAGATCATCGATCTGCAGACCCAGCGCTTCACTGGCGACACCAGCATCGGCACGGTAAGCCTGGATCTTCTCGCTAAAGGCGATCAGCTCAACAGTTCGTCACGGAGCGGCAGTTTCACGGTAGATCCACACGAACTTTCATTCAATGGCATAGATCTATCTAACCTTGCGATCGTTGGTGAGGTGGAAGGTGATTCCATGGACCTGGGGCTCGGTCTGAAAGCGGAGGAATTCGAGATCGGTCTGAATGCGAAAGGCACCTGGCCCGATGAAAACGATTCGCTTCGCTTCGCGCTCGATCTTCTGGTGGATCGGCTGCGGCTGGAGCAACTGGGCTTGGTGAAGGATCCGCTGGGCATCGAGGGGAACTGGACCGGCGATGCCATGTTCCACACCAATGGAATGGGCCATTTCAAACTGAACGGCGATGGCCTGAAGATCTTCAACCCTCAACATGAATTCATTTTTGAGGAATTCGCTGCGTTCGGCTTCCTGCGCGATGATTCAACCGCCTTCGATCTGCAAAGCGATGCGGTCACTCTCTCCTACCGCACGAACATCCATCCGGACAGCCTGATCACCAGTGCACGTTCGCGCATTACCGCGATCGTTGAAGATGACACGAGCTTCGTAGCAACGCCGGGCAAGAGCATGGAACTCGATGTAGCGCTTCCGCGCACCGAATGGCTCACCGAGATCATCCTACCCGATCTGGAGGTGATCCAATTGGATCACTTCACTGGAAAATATGATTCGGATACTGATGAGATCGACCTGGATCTGTCCCTGCCGAAACTGGTCTACGGTACTATCGTGGTGGATCAACTCGTGGTGGACGTGAATGCCAAGGACAATGCCCTGAACGGAACAGTTTCGGTACAGCAGATCGAAAGCGACTCCATGCGGATCGAACGGCTTTCCGTGAACGCTACCACAAACGATGGCGAACTGCACACGCTGCTGCGCATGGAGGATGTGGAGGGCGATCGCTACCGGATAGGAACGGTGCTGCGCACGATCGAGGAAGTGCGCGAGATCCGCGTGAACGAGGACCTGATCCTCAATTCCACTGCTTGGACGATCCACGGAGAGAACGTGTTACGATTCCCTGATGCGGGTCCTGTTGCGGATCACTTCATCCTCAGTTCCGGCGATCAGCGGATCGAACTCACCACCCCGCCCGATCATTTGATCATCGATCTGAACGCGCTGCGCCTGTCCACGATCACGGACTTCATCTCCACCGCCGATTCCATTCCGCTGGTGGCCGGGATAATGACCGGTTCGATCGAACTTCCGCGAAGCGATCAGGCGCTCCTCGGTGCTGATGTCTCCATCGCCGATCTGCACGTGTTGGGCACCGAAATGGGAAAACTCATGTTGGAGGCGAATGAACGTTCCGCTGACATCTTTGTGGCGAACGTTCAACTGGAGCACCAGGTGAACAGGCTGGACGCGAACGCCAATGCCGATCTATCCGGCGAGCAGCCGGCGATCAAAGCGAACGCCGATCTCGCCTTCCAGGATCTGGGATTCCTGAAACCTTTCGTGAGCGATCTATTGTTCTCTCTTGGAGGTGGGCTGGAAGGTGACATCGCTGTGGAACAAAGTCAGGGAGAACTCGACATGGATGGCGCGCTGACCTTCAAGAATGCGAAGGCCGGCGTGATCATTACCGGCGCGGAATACACGATGCCTGATGAAAAGATCACCTTCAATGAAAAAGGCGTGCATTTCGACGCGTTCCAATTGGTGGATTCCGCTGGAAATCGTTTCCAGTTGGATGGATCCATCGATCCGAATGCTGAAGATGCGCCTGCGTTGGACCTCGCGCTGCGCACCGATCGGTTCCAATTCGTGAACAGCACGATCGAGGAGAACAAGAACTTCTTCGGCGACCTGTTCACCGCGCTCGATCTGAAGATCGCGGGCAATACCGCCGATCCAAAAGTGACCGGGCTCGTTTCGATCCTTGATGAGACCTACCTGAGCATTGTGCTGCCGGGAAGTAGCGTTGAGATCGTGAGCCATGAGGGCATCGTGGTGTTCACGGATGACTTCGCAAGCCTCGATACCGTAACGATCCGATCCGATGGGGAGATCCTGGAGGATTCCTTGAAGGCCCAGCTACCGGGTGTCGAACTCGATCTGGACGTGAAGCTTTCACCAGGTGCCACGTTCGCCGTGGTGCTCGATCCGGTAACTGGCGATGCAGCCACGGTGAGCGCGACTGCCGACCTGAAATTCCGCTACGGCCACGACCGCGATATGTTCCTGAGCGGTCCGCTCACGATCGAAGGTGGTGGCTACACGTTGAATTTCCACGGATTGGTGAAGAAGGAATTCGAGCTGGTGAAAGGCGGAACGATCACCTGGAGCGGCGAACCCACAGCTGCCCGCATGGACATACAGGCGCGCTACATCAGCAACACCGCACCGTACCCGCTCGTGGCGAACGCATCAACAGGATTGAGCGAAGCGGAGAGCAACCGGTTGCGCACGCGGTTGCCTTTCGAAGTGCTGATCGATGTTGGCGGACAGATCGATGACCCACAGATCGAATTCGGCCTTGATCTGCCACGGATGTTGCGTAACAGCTATCCCCAGGTGAACGATCAATTGGAACAACTCGCCCAAAGATCGAACGAAGAGGAATTGAACCGGCAGGTGTTCGCCCTTCTCGTGCTCAACAGCTTCATCATCGATGACCCGAACTCCACCTCGGGCGGCAGCGATCTGGCGACCACCGCTGCCCGCAATTCCGTGAACAGCATACTGAGCGATCAACTCAACAAGCTCACCGGAAAATACATCCAGGGAGTTGACATCAACCTTGGCGTGAACACGTACGACCAAACGGCAGGCGGCCAGGAATACCAGCGCACATCGGTTGATTATCAGGTGAGCAAACGCGTGCTTGATGACCGGCTCACCTTCGAAGTGGGCGGATCGGTAGGCGTGGATGAACAGCAGACCGATCTGGCCAACGTGAACAACACGCGCAAGGCGCAGTATGCGATCATGTACGACCTCACCAAGGACGGGCGCATCCGCTTGCGCGGATTCCATGAGAACGCCTTCGACCTGTACGACGGAGAGATCACGCGAAGCGGAGTTGCGATCATGTACTCCAAGGAATTCGAGGAGAACGCGAAGGCGCGCCAGTTGCGCCGCGAGGCATTGATGCGCAAGGACGAGGATCCGATCCTGCCTGCCGCGGGCGAAAGCGATGATGAACAATGATCAAGGCATATCGATAGCATGAAGAGGTTCCCATCGATCAATTCGATCCCGATCCTCATTCTACTGCTTACCGGTTGCTCCGGTCTGAAATACGCCACACCGGAAAGACCGCTCTTCTCAGGGTTCGAAGTGGAATTCACCGAAGAACCCGAATACTTCCCTGACGAAGCGAAGGCGGAATTGGAAGGCGTGGTGCAGCCGCAACCGAACCGGAAGTTCCTTGGCATGCGGCCCACCGTGGCGATCCACAATATGGTGAAGGAACCCGAAAAGCAGAAAGGTCTCCGATTCTTCCTGAAATACCGGCTCGGATCGGAACCCGTGTACCTGGACGATGTTCCGATCGATGACATCGTGCTGGCGATGGAGAACCGGATGAACAACCGCGGCTACTTCAAGGCCGATGCAAGCTCCACCACCGATCGAAAGGAGCGCACGGCAACGATCGAATTCACCGTTCGCCCGGGCGGGGCGCATGTGCTGCGGAACATCACTTACGATCATACGCACGCGGAGGATTCCCTTGCGCAATTCATCGCCGATGAACAGAAGCGATCGCTCTTGAAAAGCGGCGATCCGTATGATCTGAACAAGATCATCGAGGAACGGGTAAGGCTCTCCGATCTGCTTCGCAACAAGGGTTATTACCGCTTCAGGGATGATGACCTGATCTACGCGGCGGACACCACGATCGGTAACAGGCAGGCGGACCTGCACCTACATGTGAAACGCGATGCTTTTCCGCAGGCGCTGCAACGGTATACGGTGGGGGAAGTGTACGTGCACGGCGATCGGGACGATATCCTTCCGCCCCAGGATACGATCGTGCAGGACAGCGTGCGCTACATCAATTACCTCAACGTGTTCCGGCCAACGCCGATCCTTCGCGGGGTCTTCGTGAGGCCTGGTGACTTCTTCTCATTGCGGCGTACCGAATGGACACAGCGCTACCTCTCGAGCTTCGGTGTATTCCGCAGCACGCAGGTGGTCTACAAGGATGACAGTCTTCAATTCGGAAGATTGATCGCCGATGTGATCCTGGTACCGGAGAAAAGGTTCACCTTCTCCAGCGAATTGAACGCCGTGAGCAAGAGCAACAACTTCGCCGGGCCCGGAGTGCGCATCGGTTTCAAGGACCGTGGCCTGTTGCGTGGCGGCGAGATCCTCAACCTCGATCTGATCGGCCGGTTCGAAACCCAGATCGGGGGACCCGGGAAAGGCACGAACGCGTACGAGATCGGGGTCAAGGGCTCCCTGCAGATCCCGCGGCTCGTGTTCTTCGATCGGCAGCGGCGGCCGCGACCGGCCTCGCCCACCACGCGCATCGATCTGGGTTATACGCTGTTCCGGCGGATCGGTCTTTACGGGCTTGCGTCCGCGAATGCTTCATACAATTACCTCTGGCGGCAGAACTACCAGGTCTGGCATGAGGTGCAGGTGCCCGAGGTGAGCTTCAACCAGTTGATCTTCACTTCGGATGATTTCCAACGATTCCTTTCGGAGAATCCGGTGATCGAGCGATCCTTCGATGAGCAGTTCATCTTCGGCGTGGGTTACACCTATACGCGATCGAGCCGCAAACCGCGCCATGGGAACAAACCTTACTACACGCTCACGTTGGGCTTCGATGAGAGCGGGAACATCCTCAACGCGTTCTCCGCGATCGGCGGTGCACGTCCGGAGGATGGCTACCAGCTTTTCAATGAACGATATTCGCAATACGTGCGCTTCCGACCGGAATTCAGGCATTACTCGCCGATCGGTGTGAACGGGGATCAGCTCGTAGGGCGATTGCTGTTCTGGTCGGCCTATCCATACGGGAACAGTGAAGTGGTGCCGTTCGTGAAACAGTATTACGCCGGGGGCCCGATGAGCATTCGTGCGTTCAGGGCGCGCAGTGTCGGGCCGGGCAGCTACGTGGCCGATCCAGAGAGCAATTTGCTGGTGGACCAGGTGGGCGATCTGCGGCTGGAGGCCAACCTCGAGTACCGGTTCACGATCGCGGGAATGGTGAAGGGAGCGCTCTTCACCGATGCCGGCAACGTGTGGCTGCTTCAGGAGGATCCCAAAAGACCGGGTGGGAAATTCAATTTCAACACCGCATTGCAGGAAGTGGCATCCGGCGCAGGTGCAGGCGTGCGGGTGGATCTGCAATTCCTTGTGGTGCGGCTTGATCTGGCAGTGCCATTGCGCCGCCCCGATCTGCCCCGCGGCCAGCGCTGGATCTTCGACAGAACGGAACTTCCAGTGAACAGAAGTCCTGTGCTCAACATTGCGATCGGTTATCCCTTCTAGGGAGGGCCGACCATAAAGGCCAAGGTTGAGCGATCTTTGGGGCAACTCCCTTCAGCCACTGCATGTTCGGAAGAAAGAAAGGATACAAGCTCTTCGAGGTCTCCAGCATTGAACTGGAATACATGGTGGTGCACAGGAGCACGCTGCAGGTGATGCCGATCGTGGACCGGTTGCTCCAGGATGCGGCAGGCGAGGTGGCCACTGAAATGGCACATGGCGACATGATCTGGAGCAGCGAACTGCCCATGCACATCTTCGAGCTGCGATCGGCGAGACCGGTGAAGGCGATCGGCAGGCTGCGCAAGAAGATCCTGGCCGAAGTAAAGGCCGTGAACAAGGCGTTGAAGAAGCATGATGCAATGCTTCTGCCCACCGGATCGCACCCTTTCATGGACCCGGCCGCTCAAAGCCAGCTCTGGCTGCACGGCAAGCATGAGATATACCAGCTTTGCCACGAACTTTTCGATTGCCGCACACACAGCTGGAGCAACATCTGCAGCGCAACCCTCGAACTTCCCTTCGCCAACGATGACGAATTCGCTCGCCTGCATGCCGCGATCCGCCTGCTGCTGCCGATCATTCCCGCCCTGAGCGCAAGCTCGCCGCTTCTCGATGGACGTTTCACCGGATTCCTCGATTCGCGCATGGAAGCCTACCTGCATGCGCAGGAGAAGCATCCGGATCTCATGGGCTCGATGATCCCTGAAGCGGTATACACGCAGGAGGATTATTACCGTGAGATCTACGGACCGATCGTGAAGGTGCTGGCCGAATTCGATCCCGCACGCATACTCGATCATCAGTTCATGAACACGCGCGGTGCGATCCCGAATTTCGATCGGAGCACTTTGCAGATCCGCGTGATCGATACACAGGAATGTCCGGGCGCCGATCTGGCGATCGCAGAATTCGTCACTGTGGTGCTCAAGGCGCTGGCCGGTGGCCGGTGGGTGAGCAGTTACGTGCAGCGCGCATGGCCCGAGACCGATCTGCTCGGCATATTCCTGCAGGTGATCAAGGATGCCGGACAGACCATGATCGCAAATCGTGATTTCCTGCTGATGTTCGGCCTTTTGAAGCAGGAACAGATGCAGGCGTTGAAGTTATGGCAGCACCTCTTCGTGGAACTTTATGGTGATCTGAGCGATGAATGCCGCGAGCGGATCGGCCACATCCTGGAGCACGGCTGTCTTTCCGCCAGGATCATCAAACATACCGGCCGCACTCCTTCTCGTGAAAAGCTCGTGCAGGTCTACTCCGATCTTGCGGGATGTCTTGCGGAAGATCGGATGTTCGTTTGAACCCGGTCACCAGGTTGGCCCCTCGGGATTCCGCGTGAAACGCGTGCTGAATCCCATGCCGATCACCATGTTCTGGAAATTGCGCTCCTCACCCACTTCCTTCCTGCCAGGAAAGGTCTCCATGCCCAGATCCGTTGCGGAGAAGACTTTCGCATCGGTCTCGTAGCCAAGCGTGAACCCGAAAGCGAGGTTATGCGAAACATGCACGTAGTAGGCTGCACCGATGCCCCAATGGAACGCCTGCTGCGGCGAAGGATCGCACGTGCGGCAATCGAACATGAAATTGCTGATGCCGGCGCGGCCGCTCAATTCATAGAAGGTGCGCTTGCCAGTGAATTTCTCAAAGGCCAGTTTTCCATAGAAGCTCGATCGGCGGATCTCCCCGGTGTTGAGGAACGGTGCGAGTGCTCGTTCCTTCAGCGCATACCATGTCATCTTGGCGCCAACGCCGATCCCGAGCCCATTGTACACCGGCACCTGCACCACGCCATCCAGTTGACCGATCGTTTCCGTGTAACCCTGGAACAGCGGATTCTTCAACGGCGCAGGAAGGTTCAGCGAACCCTTGAACGTGGTGGAGATCGGCGGAAGATCGCCATCCCGTTGTGCTAGAACCAGCATGGGCAGCAACAAGGCGGCGATCGAAAGGATGCGTTTCCAGCCGTTCATGCTAGTGTAGACGGAATTGCCGTACCGTTCGTTGTGTCGCAGTGGAAACTTCAAGGTAGTAGATCCCGTTCACCAATGGCGGAAGCGGCCTTTCGAGCGCATGTACGCCTTTCTCGAACTGCCCTTCAGGCCAGCTGTATTTCTTCTGGTGCATTTCATCGAGAAGGGAAAGGTGGATCACCTGCCGATCGGGAAGTTCCAGCACAAAGTTCAACCGTGAAGGATGATAGCTCACTTCCAGCGAGATCAGTTCTGCATGCAGGATCGCCGGCAGATCGTTCTGCCTGACCCGATCTTTCAGCCGCCGTGCCAGCAGGTACACAACGAACACCGAAAGCGTGATGATCAGCGCGGTGCGCAGGTCGGTTACGTTCAGGTCCATCTACAGCACGATCACTCCTTCGATCCGCGAGGCCTTATCGTAGCGCTGCACCACTTCATCGGCGTTCATCATCACCTCCTTCACCGTAACGCTCAAATACTTTCCACCTTTTGAATACTTGCGCAGGATCTCGCTTTCCTTGGGGAACAAGGCCAGCACCGCATCGAGCCGCGCGGCATCGGGTTCGAAGATGAACTTGAACATGTACACCGAAGGCCATTCATGCACCTGATCAAGCTTATCGCGCAATCGCTCCTTCCAGTCTTCGGCTGACATCTGTTTACTTTACAAAAGTACTCCACCCTGAACCTTTCGATCGGGCAGGTGTACAGCCTCACGAATGAGCCTCATCCGCATTACCGGAATTTCCATCGCACTAGGCATCGCCTGCTCAGTGACAGGGCAGACCACGCAACAGCAGCGGGCCGTGAAGGAGCCGTACCAAGGTGGCTGGTCCGCTGAACCTGCTGCTCCTCCAGCAACAGAGGCAGAGAGCGATATGCTTATGGAAAAGTCCGCGGAAGAACGTCCTATTGATGTGGTACAGGAATTCCAGGAGCTTCGGCAGGAGCGGGTGAATGCGCTTGCCCGCCAGCAAGGGGTGCTGAGCGAAGCCGATCGAGAAAGATTTGCCGAACACGCGGCAGCGATCGAAAGTTCAGCACCGAATTCCTTCGAAGCGCACATGGCGCATTTCTATGCGGAATTCCCAACAGCTGCATCGTTCCAGCATCTCGATCGGGCATTCATGCGGGACCAGACAAGAGAAGAACTGATCGGGCCGAAGCTCGCCGATGCCTTGCGGCGCAACCATTCCATGGAACTGACGCAGTGGTCACGGAAGATGCGTGATCGGGGTGGGATCGCTCCAGGTCTTTACAGTTTCGCCGATGAATTGCTGAACTCCGTTGAGCAGGATGGCATTCTCGTGACCGCTGGTGAAATGGACACCTACCCCATCGTAACCCGCCAATATGCCGAAGGCCGCCGCCGCGATGTGCTGGTGATCGATGAGCGGTTGCTGGTGGATCCAGCCTATCGGCAACGCGTGTGGGAACGTGCTAAGGCCAGGGGCAAGGTCCCTGGTACGGAGGCCGGTTTCCTGGCGGAGCTGGCCGTTGCCACCGATCGGCAGCTTTTCCTCTCTCCCGCCCTTGGCCGGGAGCGGATCGGTCTTCCGCAGGAGGATCTGTATGTGGTCGGGCTCGCGCTGCAATATTCGGCAAAGCACCTGGACAACATCCCGAAGCTCGAACGTCGTTGGAAGGAAATGAGCCGATCGGCCGATGCCGGGCCCCTTTCGAAGAACTATCTCCTTCCCGGCGTGGTCCTTCTGAAGCATTACCGTGAACAGCAGAACGAAGAGAAGGCGGCTGCGATCCAGCATGAATTACGGCAGCTCGCCGGGCAATTGAACGCGACCCAGGATCTCTACCGCACCGGCGTTCTTGAACACTGAAGCATGGGCCTGTTCAGCAAGGAATACGATCGGCTGGGAGACGAAAGGCTCATGGAACTGGTGGTGCGCGGCGATGAAAAAGCGTTCGGCGCCATCTACGATCGATACTCGCGCAGGCTGCTGAACTATTTCCACCGAATGCTCTGGCACGATCGGGAAAAGGCGCAGGATTTTCTGCAGGACCTCTTCACCAAGATCGCGCAGAAGCCCGCCAGCTACGATGCCTCGCGTCCCTTCCAGACGTGGATCTTCAGCGTGGCCAACAACATGTGCAAGAACGCGTACCGTCACGAGGAAGTGGTGAAAGCCGCGGCGGTGTACATGAAGAACGGTACCGATCGGGAAGAAGCGAAGGAAGGCATCGGCGTGGATCACGATAATTTCCGCGATCGGCTGGATGAGGAACTCTCGAAGCTCGATCCCGATCACAAGGCCACGTTCGTGATGCGCTATCACGAGGAGATGGCGATAAAGGAGATCGCTGCAGCATTCGGTTGCAGTGAAGGCACGGTGAAAAGCCGCCTGTTCTACACATTGAAAAAACTGGCCGAACGCCTAAAGGAGTTCGACCCAAATGCATTGAGCCCACATGGAAAGGCGTGAACAATATGATCCTGAGGATATCGAGAGCCTGCTGCAGGAGCGGAGCTTCGATGAGCTTCTGGAAGAGGAGCGCGCTTATGTGCTGCGGCACTTGAGCGGGCGTGAGGAATACGAGCAGATGCGCGCGCTGTTGCGGCATGTGCGGGAGGACGATCGGCGCCACCAACCGATCGAAGCTGATGATCGTGTGCGCACGAACGTGATGAAAGCCTTCAGGGCGCAGCAACAGCCGCAATGGCGTGTCTGGTTGAATTCGATCGGTGGCATTTTCACTCCTGGTGAAGGTTATGCAATGTGGCGTCCGGCTCTGGCGCTCGGAATGCTCGTGGTGCTTTTCGGGATCGGGTTCTGGTTGATCAACGGCCCACTCGCCGGGCCAACGAACGAAGAACTCGCCGAAGTGCGCAGACAGAAGGCCGAAGAACCGATCTCCGTAAAGAAACCGGAGACAAGCGATACCGCACATGCCTTGCAACGCGAGGGATCGGCTATTGCGGAGATGAACGAAGTGAAGGAAGAAGCCAATACGGCTCTCGCCGATCAACAGCAGACAGAAGCAGAACGATCGAACGAGAAAACGACCGCTTTCCGTTCTACCATGGAAACAAACGAACTAGCGGAAGATGCTGCGAAGGATGCGAGTGTTCCAGCTGAGATGGAAGTGGCCGAAACCGCACCGGCCGCTGATGATGCTGTGAATTTCGCACCGGCATCCGGAAGTCACGTGGTGACCCCGGAGGAACTGATCATGAACCAAAGCGTAGCGAACGCTACCGGCAAAGTGCGGACCCAAAGCGTGGAGACCAAGGCGGCACGTGCGAAAAGTATAGCGTTCGACAAGCAAGCGAAGGCAGAGGGCGCTATGAGCCGATCGGTAGCAGATGACCCGCATGTGTTGGATCTGTTGAGCGCTGGTTGGTGAGGCGATAAATAAAGCGCGTGCCCTCTCCCGCCTGATCTACCGGCTGGAGGAACTCAGTGATCAGGACCGGGCAATGGCCCGGCGGTTCCTGGGGTTGTTGTTGGGGGAGTGAGGGGAGAAAGAGCCACGGATCACAGATCCGCGGGAACGATCAGGGAACATTCGCGGGAGCTGGGGGGGGGGGGGGTTATTGTTGT